>JAWVYK010000100.1:0-9272 GCA_033722755.1 Rhodovibrionaceae bacterium
AGACGATCCGCGAATACGTCGAGTTGATGCGCACGCAAGGCCGGTTCGACAAGCGCCGGGCGGAGCAGGCCCGCGCCTGGATGTGGAGCGAGGTCGACGACGCGCTGCTCTCGGCCTTCCGCGAGCATCCGCAGGTGCAGGACCGCCTGGAGGGCCTGGAGCGCGCGGTGATGGACGGCGAGACCCCCGCGACGGCTGCCGCGCAGGAGCTGCTGGAGGTCTTCATGGGCGGTGATGGCGAAGCGCGGGAGAGCTAAGGCGGGACACGCGTTGCACGCGACCCACCTGCACACTTGACGCCCGCGCGCCGCTGGCTTAGAAACCCGCCTCGACCGGAGGCGGAGGTGCGCGTCCGGACATTTTTTCACGAGCTCAGGGCCTCGAAGGCGCGCAGGCGCCGGGGCTGCGCTCGACAGCGGGAATGGAACAATGGCACGACGCTGCGCCCTGACGGGCAAGGGCGTGCTGGTCGGCAACAACGTCAGCCACGCCAACAACAAGACCAAGCGGCGCTTCCTGCCGAACCTGCAGGATACCGCGGTCTACAGCGAAGCGCTGGGCGAGATGGTGCGCCTGCGCCTGAGCACTCAGGCGCTGCGCACGGTCGACCGGAAGGGCGGGCTGGATGCCTTCCTGAACGACACGCCCGTCAGCAAGCTCGACACGGACACCGCGCGCCTGAAGCGCCGCATCGAGAAGGCGCAGGCGGCCAAGGCGGGCAAGGCGGAGACCAGCGAGACCGCTGCCGGCTGACGGCTCCGAATGGATGAAACGCGAAAGGCCCGTGGGCGACAGCCGCCCGCGGGCCTTTTGCTTTGGCCGTCGTGGCCGGCGCTCACTCCTCCAGCGCGAAGAGCAGCAGCAGCGTGTCCTGCAGGATCGGCTTGTAGTTGTCGTCCGAGATTATATAGATCAGCGTCCGCCCGTGGCGGCCTTCGCGCGCATGGATGCCTTCCATGTTGTCGATGGCGAGCGGCGGCCGCAGCACGGCGAGCTGCTGCGAGTTGAGCCGCGCACCGGGTGCGATGCTCTCTGCGGCGATGCGGCTGACCCGAATGGCAAGCCCGCCGATGGGACTGAACAGCCGCTCCAGCAGCACCACGTCGCCGTCGGGCAGGCGCGCCGCGCCTGTCGGTTTGAACTGCCCGTGCCGCTCCAGCGTGAGCCGCGACCACGCGCCGCCTTGCCAGAGGAAGGCCACCCGGTCGTCGCCCTCCAGCAGCTCCTCGGTTAGGACCAGCACGCCTCCGTCGGCCACCGTGACCAGCGCCTCCATGCCGCCGTTGTAGGGTGCGGAGTCGATCCCCGGCGGCTTCGGCAGGTCAGTCGGCGTGGCCGCCAAAGGCTGCGCGCCGGCGGGGTAGCGGCGAAAGCGATGCTGCCGCTCGAAGGAGACCAGCCAGTCGCCGTTGGGCAGGACGGTCAGCCCCTCGGCGTCGGTGTGCCGGCTCGCCGACATCGGCTTGCCGTCCAGCCCCTTCAGACGGCCCATGCGCGCGTTGGCGACGCCGACAAGCGAATCGTCGGCGTTGTGGAAGACGTCGGCTTGCAGCCAATAGCCGCGATCCGAGACGGCCGAAAGCCGCTTGCCGTCCGCGCTCAAAAGCAGCCCGGAGAAGCCGCCGAAGCGCTCATCGGCGCTGGAGAGCTCCACCCCGCCCAGATAGTGCAGCGCGCCGACGTCGAGCTCGTCCGGCGCCTCGGCGTTGAGCTTGACCGTCGTCGAGCGCAGCGGAATCCGCCCGTCGGCTTGTGGCTCTGCCAGCCCCGGAGCGGCAAGGCCCGCAAGGGCGAGAGCGGTCATGACGGTTCGCAGGAACTGCTTCACTTTGCCGCGAGCCTCCTTGTGTCCGGCGCACTGTGACGTAACCTGAGCGGGAACAAAAGCAGGAGCATGCCCATGACGTCGTTTTCCCCCGCATCGCCCGGCCGCCGCCAGATTCTGACGGGACTGGCCGGCCTTTCCGTCACCGCGCCGCTGGCCGCCGTGCTCGCTGACCCCCGCTTGGCCCGGGCGGCCGCCGAGGGCCTCGAGGAGGTGACCATCTCCACGGCGGACGGCCGCGAGGTGAGCGGCGCGCTGGCGCTGCCGGCGGAAACGCCGGCGCCGACCATTCTGCTGATCCACGAATGGTGGGGCCTGAACGACCAGATCAAGGCGGTGGCGGCGGAATTCGCCAAGCAGGGCTACGTCGCGCTGGCCTGCGATCTCTACGGCGGCAAGGTGGCGCAAAGCCGGGAGCGGGCGCGCTCGCTCATGCAGAAGGTCGACGGCGGGCAAGCCACGGCCACGCTGGTCGCCTGGGTGGACTGGCTGAAAGCGCATGAGGCCTCCACCGGCAAGGTGGGCACCGTCGGCTGGTGCTTCGGCGGCGGCTGGTCGCTGAACGCCGCCATCGCCGCGCCGGTGGACGCCACGGTGGTCTACTACGGCCGCGTCAACCGCGGCGCGGAGGACCTGGCAAACCTGAAGGGCCCGGTGCTGGGTCACTTCGCGACGCGCGATCAGTGGATCAACGAGGCCATGGTCGGCAAGTTCGAAAGCGCCATGGACGAAGCGGGCAAGCCCTACGAATCCCACTGGTATACGGCGGACCACGCCTTCGCGAACCCGACGAGCGCGCGCTACGACGAGGAGGACGCCAAGCTGGCCTGGAGCCGCACGCTCGCCTTCTTCGCCCAGCATCTGAAGGGATAACCGCCGAACCGGCCGGCCGCGGGATTTTCCGGCTCAGCGTCCCGCCGCTGCCCGGCGCCGGCCGGGGTGCGCGCCGGCGGCCGGCCCCCTGTTCTCGTCGAAGAGCTGGGCCAGCTGGTCCAGCATGGTGCCGCCAAGCTGCTCGGCGTCGACGATGGTGACCGCGCGGCGATAGTAGCGCGTGACGTCGTGGCCGATGCCAATGGCCACAAGCTGTACCGGCGAACGCGTCTCGATATACTCGATCACCTCGCGCAGGTTGCGCTCCAGGTAGTTGCCCGGATTGACCGAGAGCGTCGAGTCGTCGACCGGCGCGCCGTCCGAGATGACCATGAGGATGCGCCGCGATTCGGGGCGGCCGACGAGCCGGCTGTGCGCCCACAGCAGGGCTTCGCCGTCGATGTTCTCCTTGAGCACGCCCTCGCGCAGCATGAGGCCGAGGCTCTTGCGCGCGCGCCGCCAGGGCGCGTCGGCGGACTTGTAGACGATATGACGCAGGTCGTTCAGCCGGCCCGGATTGGGCGGCTTGCCCTCGGCGATCCAGCGCTCGCGCGACTGACCGCCCTTCCACATGCGTGTCGTGAAGCCCAAAATCTCCACCTTGACGCCGCAGCGCTCGAGCGTGCGCGCCAGGATATCCGCGCTCATGGCGGCCACGGTGATCGGCCGTCCGCGCATGGAGCCTGAGTTGTCGATCAGCAGCGTGACCACGGTGTCGCGGAATTCCGTGTCCTTCTCCTGCTTGTAGGACAGCGAGTGCGTCGGGTTGGCCACGACGCGCGCCAGACGCGCGGTGTCGAGGATGCCCTCTTCGAGATTGAAATCCCAGGCGCGGGTCTGCTGCGCCATCAGCCGGCGCTGCAATCGGTTGGCCAGGCGCGCGATGACGCCCTGCAGATGGGAAAGCTGCTGGTCGAGAAGCTGGCGCAGGCGGGCGAGCTCGTCGGGATCGCAGAGCTCGGCGGCGTCGATCACCTCGTCGAACTGCGTGGTGAAGGCGTGATAGGCGTCTTCGCGCGGGGCGTTGCGGCGGTCGTCGGGCTGCGGCTGGCGTCCGGGTCGGCCGGGTTCCTCCTCGCTGGCGCCGGCGATCATCTCGCTTTCCGCCTCGCTGGCCTCTTCCTGGGCGCCGTCCTGCTCGCCGGCCTCGGTCATCTCGCCATCCATGCTGGCGGTGGTCTCGGCGTCGCGTTCGCCGCCCTCGGTCTGGCCCTGCTCGGTGTCGTCCTGCCCCTCGTCGCTCTCGCTTTCCTCGTCCTCCTGCTCCGGGCGCTCCTCCTCGTTGCCGAGGTCGACATCCAGATGCTCGATCAGCTTGCGCAGCGCGCGGCTGTAGTCCGCCTGGTCCTGGACGTGGCTCGCCAGCTCCTCCAGATCCCGACGGATCTTGCCGTCCAGCGTGGGGCGCCAGGCGTCCATCATGGCCTTGGCGGCCGGAGGCGGCGGCTGGCCGGTCATGGATTCGCGCGCCAACAGGCGCAGCACCTCGGAAAGCGGGGCTTCCTCCTGCGTCATGGCGCGGGTGTAGCCGCGGTTGCGGTAGCGTTCTTCCAGCGCGGCGTCCAGGTTGCCGGTGACGCCGACCATGCGGCGCATGCCCAGCGATTCGCAGCGCGCCTGCTCGACGGCGTCGAAGATTTCCCGTGCCAGCTGGCTGGAGGGCTGGAAGCGCGCGTGCACCCGGTCGTCGTGATGGCGCAGGCGCAGCGCCAGCGCATCGGCCTCGCCGCGCACGCTGGACACCTCCTCGATCGGCAGCTCGCGCGCCGGCATCGGCAGGCGCACCTCGTTGCCCGACACGTTGGCGACCGGCACGTTGCCGCGATGGCCGCCGGTGAAGGTGACGCCCAGCTCCTCGTTACCGGAAATCGCGCGCACCGTGGCGCCCGTGGCGCGCTTGAAGCGTTCGATCGGCGTTTCGTTGTCAGCCATGACAGATCAAGCTTCCCGCTGCTGCCGGAAGGCCGCCCAGGCGTGGCCGGTTCAGCTCACGTTCACCCGGACGCCGCTTTCCTGCAGCTCGCTGCCGAAACAGCGCTGATAATATTCCGCGACGACCGGCCGCTCGATCTCGTCGCACTTGTTCAGGAAGGTGGCGCGGAAGGCGAAGGCCACGTCGTTGAAGATTTCGGCGTTTTCCGCCCAGGTGATCACGGTGCGCGGGCTCATGACGGTCGAGATGTCGCCGTTGATGAAGCCGGCGCGCGTCAGGTCAGCCAGCGCCACCATCGCGCTCACGGTCTCCCGGCCCTGCTCGGTGTCGTAGGACGGCACCTTGGAGAGCACGATGTCGACCTCATCGTCGTGCGGCAGATAGTTCAGCGTGGCGACGATGTTCCAGCGGTCCATCTGACCCTGGTTGATCTGCTGCGTGCCGTGATAGAGGCCGGTGGTGTCGCCCAGACCAACGGTGTTGGTGGTCGCGAAGAGCCGGAAGCCCGGATGCGGGCGGATCACCGTGTTCTGGTCGAGCAGGGTGAGCTTGCCCTCCACCTCCAGAACGCGCTGGATGACGAACATGACGTCCGGCCGCCCGGCGTCGTATTCGTCGAACACGAGCGCCGTGGGGTGCTGCAGCGCCCAGGGCAAAAGTCCCTCGCGAAACTCGGTCACCTGCTGGCCGTCGCGCAGGACGATCGCATCCTTGCCGATCAGGTCGATGCGGCTGATGTGGCTGTCCAGGTTGATGCGGATGCACGGCCAGTTGAGGCGCGCGGCCACCTGCTCGATGTGCGTCGACTTTCCGGTGCCGTGATAGCCCTGGATCATGACCCGCCGGTTGTAGGCGAAGCCCGCCAGGATCGCCATCGTGGTGTCGTGGTCGAAGCGGTAGGTGTCGTCGGCGTCCGGCACGAAATCGGTGCGGTGGCTGAAGGCGGGCACCTGCAGGTCGGAGTCCAGCCCAAAGGTCTGGCGCACGGAAATGGTGATGTCCGGGCGCCCCGTGGGCATCGCCGCACCGCTCTGTTGTTCTTCAGAGGCCATCAGGCTCGTCGTCCTCTCGTCGCTGTGGCGTAGTTCAGGTCGACCGGCCGTTCAGCGCCGATGCGCCGGCCGGAGTTGTCGTCTCGATCGCAAAGCACGGCCAATGCGAGCGTTGGCCAGTGTTAACATTGGGATTCGAAGGCCAATTGGCCAGAGACGATGGTCGATTCCTTTCCCCGCATTTACCGCTCCGCGCCGCGCTGTGCAAGCCGCGGAGCCCCGTTATGCCCCTTGCCGCCGAGTTTGCCGGGCACTTTCACGCCAACTGGGCGTAGAGCGCCTTGAGCGTGGTGTACGCCTGATTGATCACCTTGAGTTGCTCCTCCGCCTCGCGGTCTCCGCCGTTGGCGTCGGGGTGCAGGCGTTTGGCCAGCTGCTTATAGCGCGCCTTGACCGCCGCGAAGGTCACCGGCGGCTCCAAATCGAAGGCCGCGAAGGCCTTCTCCTCCTCGCTCATGCGCGTTCTTGCGCGTTTGCTTTCGCGGCGGCGGCGGCGCGCCTCCGGTCCGTCGTCGAAGAAGGAGAACGGGTCGTCCATGCGCTCGGGCCCATAGGTGTAGGTCTCGCCGCCGCCAATGCTGCCGAACGACCAGCCCGGGCGGTGCCACGTGGCGTCGGCCCGACGTTCGGCCTCGATCTCCGCCTCGTTCATCCCCTTGAAATAGTCCCACGAGCGGTTGTACTCGCGCACGTGCTCGAGGCAGAACCAATAGTAGTCGTAGAGAAATTCACGCGACTTGGGCGCCCTGTAATGGGCTTCCTCCATGCATTCGGGCGCGTCGCAGACCCGCTCGGGCCGGTGGACCTTGCGGAAGGGCGTGTTCAGCGCATCGTGGTTCTGCCGTCGCATAAAGAAATTATGGTCCGGGCCGGGGGCCGAAGCAAGGCGCGGGAGCCACTTGACTTGCGTTTCCTGTGCACCCAGCGTTGATCGCAATTCGCGAGACTTTCCGGAGGGTTGGCGCATGAGCCGTGCCGAGCGTATCCGCGACAAGCTGAACGATGGCTTAAGGCCGCGCCAGCTCGACGTCGTCGACGATTCCCACCGCCACGAAGGCCATGGCGGCTGGCGCCCGGAAGGCGAAACGCACTTCCGGGTGACCGTCGTCTCCGAGGCCTTCGCGGGCAAACCGCGGGTTCAGCGGCAACAGCTTGTCTATGGCCTGCTCAAGGACGAACTCGACGCGGGCCTGCACGCCCTGCAGCTCAAGACGCTGACCCCGGAAGAGGCCGGCCTGGACTGACCGGTCGGGGCCGGAGTCTCCGCCGGAGCTGGAATTCCTGGCCCGATTACACCTATAGGATGTTCACGTAAATGAACGCTCCTTTTAGGTTGCATATCCGGCCGGTCCCTTTACTCTAAAAGGCGAGATCACAGCCGCGCCGGGGCGCGCGATGAGGCCGGGCAGATGAGCGAGGGCAGGACTGTCACCACCGTGCGAGGCGGCGAAGCGGCGTCCTGCGGCGGCCGTTCGCCGGACGCCGGTTTACGCCGCGATGTGCAGTCGGCCCGCCGCCGGCAGCCGGAACGCAAGGCCGAGACCGGCGGCTCGACCCTGGTTTGCCGCAATGTCATCGTGGACGGGCGGCGCACCAGCCTGCGTCTGGAACGCCTGATGTGGGAGGCGTTGGCGGAAATCTGCCGCCGCGAGGGCGCCAGCCGAGCGGAGATCTGCACGCTGGTTGAGGCGCGCCGGCGGGAAAGCAGCCTGACCGCGGCGGTGCGCGTCTACATCCTCAGCTATTTCCGGGCGGCGGCGACGGAACAGGGCCACGCCGACGCCGGCCACGGCAGCCTTGCCTGAGGCTTGCCCCGCGGCGTCAGTTTCGCCCGCCGCCGGCCTTCTTCGCCGGCTTCTCGCCGGGCGCGCCGACCGGCTTCGGGCCGGTGTAGTACTGCGGCCACTCGCGGCGCACCACCTCGCCATCGCTGGAAAACGCGTGGCAGGAATCGATGAGCGGCGGGCGCTTGTCGCCGGTGCCGCGGTGCTCCGGGCGTTTGGCGAGCACCGGCCACATGGTCTGGAAGGCCACGGTCGCCATCGCGCCCAGCATTTCCGTGATGTGCGTGCAGCCCTCGGTTCCGGCGAAAAGCTGCTTCAGACTGGCGCGCCAGCCGGCGCCGATGCGCGCGCCGATCAGCTTCTTGTAGTTGGGCGCGATCGCCGGGCACGCATGGAAGGGGCCGCTTTCCGTCGTCGCCGCGACGTCGACGATCCTGAAATCCTCGTCGACGGTGAGGCGCACCTCCATGTGGTGCAAGGCCTCGCCCGCCGGGATCGTGCCGCGGTCGTGATTGGAAAAGCTGTAGGACTTCTCGTCCACGATTCGGCCTTCGATATCCCAGAGGCCGTCGGTACGCTGGAAGCCTTCGAACTGATAGCGGCGCGTGTGCAGGTGCTCACGCTCCACGGGTGGCGGAAGCGGCATGTCGCTGTCTCTCCCGGAAAACGGATACGGCCGGCATCGCCGCCCAGGGCGGCCGCGCCGGGCTATCGATATTGCATTGCACTATAGAATGCGCGCAGGTGCGGTCAAGCCGGCGGCGGGCATGGCTGCCCCGTAGGAAACATCTGGGAGGCGAGGGGTGGAGCCGGGCTCAGGCCTCCGTCGGCAGGGTATCGGTGGGCACCTCTCCGGTCTCCTCGGCCAGCGGCGTGATCTTGATCAGCGTCACCTGGTTGCGCTGCCGGCCTAGGATGTGGAAGCGGAACCCGTAGAAGATGAAGCTCTGCCCGACCTTCGGTATGCGCCGGGCCTCGTGCAGGATCAGCCCGGCGATGGTCGAAGCCTCCTCGTCCGGAAGCCGCCAGTCGAACTTTCGGTTCAGGTCGCGGATCGTCACGCTGCCCTCGGTGATGATGGAGTCGTCCTTCAGCACCTTGACGCCCTCGATTTGCACGTCGTGCTCGTCGACGATATCGCCGACGATCTCCTCGAGGATGTCTTCCAGCGTGACGATGCCCAGCACCTCGCCGTATTCGTCGACGACGATGGCGAAATGCTCGCGGCGCATCCGGAACGCCTGCAGCTGCGAGAGCAGGTCGGTCGTATCCGGGATGAACCAGGGCTTCGCGGCGATGCGCGCGATGTTCAGGTCCTTCAGTTCCGGATCGGAGTTGACCGCGCGGAACAGCGCCTTGGCGTGCAGGACCCCGATGATGTTATCGGGCTTGCCGCGCCACACCGGAATGCGCGTGTAGGGGCTGGAGAGCACCTGCTCGACCATGCGGTCGACGTCCTGATCGGCGTCGACGGTGACCACCTTCTTGCGGTGGGTCATGATCTCGCCAACCTCGATGTCGGCGAGATCGAGGATGGAGCGCAGCATCTCGCGCTCCTCGCGCACCTCCTCGCCGCCGGCGGCGTGCAGGTCGATGGCGCCGCGCAGCTCCTCCTCGCTGCTGTCCTGGCCGAGTGCGGCGCCGATGTCCTGGCCGAACAGCTTGAGCGTCGAGCGCACGATCACGTGCACGCCCACCGTGACCGGCGCCAAGATCGCGACCACCGCGCGCATGGGCCGGGCGACGGTGAGCGACATGCTGTCGGCGTGGTGGATGGCGTAGGTCTTCGGCAGCACCTCGGCGAA
>JAWVYK010000101.1:0-9190 GCA_033722755.1 Rhodovibrionaceae bacterium
CCAGTTGCGGTAGCGCGGGTACTCCGCGTCGGTGTAGGAGCTGTCGTAGATCATCAGGTCCGTGCCCTCGACCAAACCCACGATGTTCTGGTCGCGCCCGTCCTCGCTGTGTTCGGTGTCGGTTACATAGCAGGCCGAGCGCCCCGCGAAGTCGACCCGGTAGCCGGTAGCGCCATTCGGGTGGTTGAGCGCCACGGTGCTGACCCGGATTCCCTCGGCCGGCTGCAGCTCCTCGCCGGCCTCGAAGTCCAGGTAGTCGACGTCGGCGCCGAAGATGGCGGGCGGAATCGGGAACAGCGGCGCCATCATGAACTCGCAGAGCACCTGGTGCAGCGTGGTCTCTGAATCGAGATGCCCGGCCCAGAGCCGCACCTTGTTGCCCTTGCGAAAGATCGGCTGGAAGAACGGCAGGCCGACGATGTGATCGAAGTGCGTGTGGGTCAGGAATATATCGACGTCGCAGCGGTCTTCCGGCGCCAGCGCGTTGCCAAGCGGACGCAGCCCCGTGCCGGCGTCGAAGATCAGCAGCCGGCCGCCGCAGCGCATCGACACGCAGGAGGTGTTGCCGCCGAAGCGCACGTAGCTCTCGCCCGGGCAGGCGATCGAGCCGCGTACGCCCCAGAAGGTGACCTCGAATGCGTCGTCCTGGCTCAAGTTCCTTTTCCTTCCGGGCGCGGGGCCGCCGGGGCCCCGGCTTCAGGGAACGAGGCGGTAGCCGCCGGGCTCCGTCACCAAGATCTCGGCGTTCGATGGATCCACCTCGATCTTCTGGCGCAGGCGATAGACATGAGTCTCCAGGGTATGGGTCGTCACACCGGCGTTGTAGCCCCAGACCTCGCCCAGCAGCGTATCCCGGCTGACCGTTTTGTCGCCCGCACGGTAGAGATACTTGAGGATCGCCGTTTCCTTTTCCGTCAGGCGGACCTTCTTTTCCGTGTCGTTGTGCACCAGCAGCTTTCCGGCCGGGCGGAAGGTGTAGGGCCCGATGGTGAAGACGGCGTCCTCGCTCTGCTCGTGCTGGCGGAGCTGGGCGCGCAACCTGGCAAGCAGTACGCCAAGCCGGAAGGGCTTGCTGACGTAGTCGTTGGCGCCGGCGTCCAGCCCCAGGATGGTGTCGGCGTCGGAATCGTGCGCAGTCAGCATGATGATGGGGCATTTGACGCCATTGCGCCGCAGCAGCCGGCATACCTCCCGGCCGTCGAGGTCGGGCAGGCCGACGTCGAGCAGCACCGCGTCGAAATGCGCGTCCTTCGAGGCTTCCAGCGCCTTGGCGCCGGTTTCCGCCTCGACGGTGTGGAATTCCTCGTGCAGGTGCAGCTGCTCGGTCAGCGATTGCCGCAGGGCATCGTCGTCGTCAACCAGAAGCACCTTCTTGGTATTGCTGACGGTCACGGGCGCGCCTCGCATGTTCACCGGGCCGGCGGCGCGTTACGGGAGTCGCGGCGCACGCCATTTCGGTCCGCTCGGTTAGTGCCTATCACCAGCCCCCGGCCTGCGCAAGCGTCGCGCGGCACCCGTGCCACCCCGCTTCAGGCCGACACTGCGCCGCTTTGGATCAGACCGAACATGGCAGCGCCCAGGGCTTGGCCAGGATCGCCGAGGTCTTCGACAATATCGAAGTGGTGCCGGCCGGGCACCGAAATTTCCGCGAGCGGAACGCCCGCCGCTGACCAGCGCTCGGCAAGCTCGGCCTGTTGCAAATGGAATTCCTCCGTCTCCTCTCCACCCACCGCCAAGACCAGCGGCGTCGCGCTCGCCGGCTGGTTTCTGAGCGGGCTGAGCGCGTCCACGTCCTCCGGCGTCAGTTGCACCACCGGCTGATGGTAGCTGAGCCGGATCGGCTCCAGTTCGTAGATGCCCGAAACTGCGCACACGCCCTTGACGGTGTCGGCCGGCAGATCGAAGGCCGCCCAGTCGCTGAGCAGCGTCATCGCCGCCAGATGGCCGCCGGCGGAATGGCCGCTGACAAAGATTCGGCCGGCGTCGATGCGATGCTTGCCGGCATTGCGGTGCAGCCAGGCCACCGCGCGGCGCACCTGCATCACCATCTCGCCGACGCGCGCTTTCGGCGCCAGATCGTAGTTCAGCGAGGCGAAGGCGATGCCGCGCTCCAGGTAATCGGGCGCGAGAAAGGAGAAATCGCTTTTGTCGAGCGACTGCCAGTAGCCGCCGTGGATGAAGACATGCAGCGGCGCTTCCTGAGCACCCTCCGGCACGAAGAGATCGAGGCGCTCGCCGCTCGAGCTTCCGTAGGCCAGGTCGGTGCGTACGGGCAAATCCTCGCGCAGCTTGCGGCTGGTGGCGGCCCACTTCTCGAAGAATACGGCGTGTTCCGGCCAGCGGGCCCTGAGATTCAATTGCGCGTCGAGCTGCCCGCGATTCCAATCCCGATAAATTGGCTTGTCCATCGGCGTATTGTCCTTACCTTCCAGCCTAGCCTTGCGCCGCCGGTCTGCAGCCAGCGGGCGCGCGGCAGCATACAGGCCAACGGTGACACGCGGCCAGCTTCGCCGTAAAGTTCCGGCGCCGGCCCGAGGCACTCACAGTCCCGCAGGAGATGGCGCGTTCAGATGCCCAGTTCACTCGCACCACGCAGCGACGCGCCCGAGGCGCAGGCCGCGGTGGAACGCGCCCTGGCCGATCTGCGCCGCGGCGTCCCGGTGGTGCTTTGCGACGACGCGTCGGCCGGCGCGCTGCTGGTGCAGGCCCTGGAAGGCCTGGGCGAGGCCGATCTCGCGCGTTTCGCGCGTCTGGCCGGCACACAGATCTCCCTGCTTCTGACCGCACGCCGGGCGGCGGCTTTGGGCTTTCGCCCGCCTGGCGGACATCAGGGCACGGGCATCGTGGCGCTGCCCGTCGACGATCGGCGTGCCGGCGACCTGGTCGCCTTGGCCGATGTGACCGGCGGCCGGCCGGCACACCTCTCGGGCGATGCGGCGGCGCGGGCGGAGCCGGCGGAGGCCGCCGAGGCCGCGATCCAACTGGTGAAGCTGGCGCGGCTGCTGCCGGCCGTCATCGCCGCGCCGCTCCGCGAAGGCGGAGAGGAGGCCGCGCGCACCTGGGCGCGCAAGCATGCGCTGCTTGCCGTCGACGCGCCGGCCGTGGCCGGTTATCGACGGCTGACGGACGGCAACCTGCGCGAGGTCGCCGCCGCGCAGGTTCCGCTGGCCGGCGCAGAGAACGCGCGCGTGGTCGCCTTTCGCCCGGCGGACGGCGGACAGGAACATTTGGCCGTGGTCATCGGCGAACCGCGCGAGGGCGAGCCCGTGCTGGTTCGCCTGCATTCCGAATGCCTGACGGGCGATCTCCTGGGCTCCCTGCGCTGTGACTGCGGCGATCAGCTTCGCGGCGCCATCGACGCCATCGGCAAGGAGGGCGCCGGCGTGCTGCTCTATCTGTCGCAGGAAGGCCGCGGCATCGGGCTGGTCAACAAGCTGCGCGCCTACGAGCTGCAGGACCGCGGCATGGATACCGCGGAGGCGAACGAGCAGCTCGGCTTCGAGCCGGACGAGCGCGTCTACGTGCCGGCGGCGGAGATGCTGCGCCATCTGGGCTTCCGCCGGGTTCGGCTGCTCACGAACAATCCGCAGAAGGTCGCCGCGCTGGAAGCCTGCGGCATCGAGGTTGCCGAGCGCGTTGCCCACCGCTTTCCCTCGAACCGGCACAACGAGCCCTATCTCTCGGCCAAACAGCGACACTTCGGCCACATCTTCTGAACGGCCACCTTGCAGAGGCAGGCGATGGACCTTGTCGTCGGCAGAATCAATGGAGAGTGGCGGGCCGGCCCCGCCGGCGGCCGGCTTCGCTGGCGCTGCGCCATCGGCCGGAGCGGCGTGCGCAGCGACAAGCACGAGGGCGACGGCGCCACGCCGATCGGCCGCTGGCCCCTGCGCCGCGTGCTTTACCGGGCGGACCGCATCCCGCCGCCGGTCACGGCACTGGCGACGGCGGTGATCGATCCGGCCGACGGCTGGTGCGACGACCCGTCGCATCCGGCTTATAACCGGCAAGTCCGTTTGCCCTTTCCGGCGAGCCATGAGCGCCTGTGGCGCGACGACCGGCTCTACGACATCGTGGCCGTGCTGGCGCACAACGACGACCCGCCCAAGGCAGGCCTGGGCAGCGCGGTTTTCCTGCATGTGGCGCGCGAGGACTATCGACCGACCGCGGGATGCGTGGCGCTGGCGCCGGACCATCTGGTGGACTTTCTGTCGCAGGCGCGCCCTGGCGACGCGGTGGTCGTGGAAACGCCCCGTTGACGGAGTGCGTTGCTACGGCCGCGCCGGCTGCGTTCACGCCAAATCACGCGGTTTTGTGCGCGTGCCGCCTTGCCAGCCCGGCAGCACCGACCCATTCTAAAATGCGATTGCGAAGGGGCGTTGGAAGACCGGACCCCATGCGTGGCCCCGCGGAGCCCCGACGGACGGGCGTCGCGGCCGCCGGCAAACAAGAGGATGGATGGAATATGCGAACGAAGCTGCGATCGTGGAGCAAGCGGGCCCGGCCGGGCCACACCCTGGCGGCGTTCGGGATTCTGGCGCTGTCCGCCTGTATCGGCGGCGTGCCCGTGGTCACCCCGGTGCAGGTCAACTCCTATGACCCCTCGATGCTGAGCTATGCGGCCGGCAATGGCGGCATGCACGTCGAGATCTATGGAAATCCCTTCGGCGGCGAGCAGGCCGCGTTCGAGGAAAAGGTGGCGAACGCGCTCACGAAGGCGCACCGCGGACCGGACTTCCCGGTGACGCCGGAGAAGGCGGCGAATCAACAAACGGTCTACCGGCTGGTCATGGCCTTCAACACGCCGCATCCCGGCTACCGTATTTGCCGCACTCCGGGCGGCGAGGCCGCAGCCGGATCGCCGGTCACGGTCTATGCCGCGCTTTGCCACGGTGGGCGCTCGGTCACCTCGCTCAGCGGACAGATCGCGGCCAGCAGCCCGGACGATCCGGCATTCGACAGTCTGATGACGCAGGTCGCGGCGAACCTCCTGCCGGCGCGCAATCCGGACATGGACGGGGCCAACGGCGCGGATTTCGAGTAGGCGCCACACATTCCATTCAACATGGCGACGGGGCCGGCTCCATCCGTGGGCCGGCCCCTTAGCTTTTTGCAGGCTCGGGCTTCGAGTCCGGCCGTGGGCCGAAGATGGCGCTGCCCACACGTACGTGCGTGGCGCCCAGTTCGATCGCCGTTTCGAAATCGGCGCTCATGCCCATCGACAGGGTGGACAGGTCGTTGCGCTCGCCAATCTCCGCCAGGAGCGCGAAGTGCGGGGCCGCGGGCTCGTCCAGCGGCGGAATGCACATGAGACCGTCGACCGGCAGCCCGGCGTCGTGCCGGCAATAGGCGATGAAGTCGTCCGCCTCCTGTGGGCTGACGCCGGCCTTCTGCGGCTCTTCGCCGGTATTGACCTGCACATAGCAGCTCGGCCGGCGGTCAAGCTTTTCCATGGCCTTGGCGAGATGGCGGGCCAGCTTTGGCCGATCGAGCGTCTCGATGACGTCGAAGAGCGCCACCGCGTCCTCTGCCTTGTTGGTCTGCAGCGGTCCGATCAGATGCAGGCGCAGATCGGGGAATTCCGACTTCAGATCGGGATACTTGGCCTGCGCTTCCTGCACCCGGTTTTCCCCGAAGACCCGGTGTCCCGCGTCGAGCGCCGCACGTACATACGGCGTCGCGAACACCTTGGTTACGGCGACAAGGGTCACCTGTGCCGGGTCGCGTTCGGCACGTTGGGCCGCGGCAGCGATGCGTTCGCGTACGGCTTCCAGATTGTTGGCGATGGCCGCCGCGTCGGGTGTCTCTCCGCTTGCGCTCATTCAGGGACTGTGCCTCCAGGCCGGTCGATCACGTTGCCTTGTTCGTCGAGATAGCCGAACTTCCGCATGGTCGCGGCATTGACCGAGATGATGCGCCCGGCCTGCGCCTCGCTCAAGGCCTCGCGCCAGCCGCCGGTGCTCCCGGAGCGGAAGAATTCTCGCCCGCTGGCGGCTTCCAGGAACCCCTCGCGCGCCTCGCCCTGCTTCAAGGTGTCGAAACTGCTGAACTCGATGGCGCGCTGCAGGCGCTCGGGCTCCTCGGGCATGCCGAGGAACCGGATGAGCGCGGCGAAGGCCTCGCGCGGCCGCGTCAGCATATCCTCGTAGCGCATGACATGCGGGTTGAGGCCCGGCGTCTCCGTCCAGGAACGGACGTGCAGCGTCCAGCTGCCGACGAAGCTCGGCAAGAGCCCGCGTTCGGGCTCGCCTTCCATGACGGTTTGCCGGTCGGTGAGCGCCCGCACGCCGGTGTCCAGGTCGCCGTCGGTGTGGTAGGCGAAGGACACGGCCACGTCCAGGGGATTGCGCAGGATGTAGATGGCCCCGGCCGTGGCCTGCGGCAGGATCAGCGGTACGCCGCCTTCGTGACCCAGAAGATTGTGGGTCTTCACCGGCACGGTCTTCGTGCTTCTGGTCGCCAGACGCATCTGCGTCTCGGGCCTGAGCGTGCGGACCTCGTCTTCCGAGAGAGAAGCCGCGGGCTTGCCCGCCAGCTCCTCGTAGGGCTGCACCAGGGTATCGCTGGAGCTGTAGTGCGTGATCTCGTTGGGCGACAACGGCTCGGCGGAATTGGCAAGATAGTTCGCGAGAAAGGCCCTCAGCCAGGTGTTGCCCGATTTCGGATAAGACGCCAGCCAGAGAATGCCGCCCGGCATCGGCCTAGACCGTCACATTTCCGCTGGCGTCGAGATAGCCCAGCCGGCGCATGATCTCGCCGTTATGCGAGACGATGGCTTCGGCCTGCGCATCGCTCAGCACCTCGCGCCATCCGCCGACCTTGCCCGTGCGGAAGAATACCCGCCCCTCCGGTGCTTCCTGGAATCCGCCGGCCTGCTCCTGTTGCCGGAGGGCCTTGAAATCCGACAGCTCGATCGCCCGTTTCATGCGCTCGGGCTCCACCGGCATCTCCAGAAACCGGACCACGGAGGCGAAGGTTTCGTCGGGACGGGCGTGCATGTCCTCGTAGCGCAGGACGTGCAGGCGCAGGCCGGGCGCCGTCATCCAGGAGCGCACGTGGCCCGCCCAGTCACCCAGACAGCTTGGGGCGTATTCCTCGTTGTCGACGCCGATCACCTGTATCCGATTGTTGAGCTGCCGGATGGCTTCGTCCTGCTCGATATCGAAGTGGTGCGCGTAGGAAACGGCCACGTCCAACGGATTGCGCACCACGTAGATCGCCCCGGCCGTGGCGTGGGGCGTGATCAGGTTCGTCTCTCCCTCCTTGCCGATGCAGTTGTGCGTCTTGACGGCAACCGTCTCGCCCAAATGCGCGGCCAGCCACTCGTGCAGCTTCGGGCGCATGCGGATGCGTTCTTCCATGCCGATCTCGGCGCGCGGGCGGCCTGAAAATCGCTCGTAAAGGCCCCAGTAGGTGTCGGACGGCGCGAAGTCCGACAACGTGTCGATCGCGATCGCTTCGCGCGCATCCCTGAGGTAGTGCGCCAGAAAGGCCCTCAGCCAGGTGTTGCCCGACTTGGGATAGGAGGCCAGCCAGAGAATACCGCCGCTCATTCGCGTCGCCCCGTTCCTCGCCGCGCAGGTGTCACCGGCCCGTGACGTTGCCCTTGTCGTCCAGATAGCCGAACTTGCGCATGATCTGCGCATTGGCCTCAACGATTTGCTGGACCTGATCCTCGCTCAGCTCACCATGCCAGCCGCCGGTTCGTCCGGCGCGGAAGAACTTCGTGCTGCCGTCCGGCCGCGCCTCGATGAAGCTGTCCCGCTCTTCCTGCTTCTTCAGCTCCTTGAAGGAGCTGAATTTCACCGCATCGGCCAGGCGCCTGGGCTCGCGCGGGACGCCCAGGAAGTCGATCAGCTTGCCGAAGGTCGGCCCGGGCTTGTTCAGCATGTCCTCGTAGCGCATGACGTGGCAGTGCAGGCCGGGCATTTCCGTCCAGGAGCGCACGTGCTGCGACCAGCTGCCCACAAAGCTGGGCAGCAGCTTTTCGTCGCCGGGAAGAATCGTGTTCTCCTCGGTGAGCGCCCGCACCGCGTTGTCAAGGCTCGCCTGGAAATGGTGTGCGTAGGACACCGCCACGTCGAGCGGATTGCGCACCACGTAGACCGCGCCGAAGGTCGCATGCGGTGTGATCAGCGGCACCCCGCCCTCGTGCCCCAGGTAGTTGTGGGTCTTGACCATGACGGTTTCGCTGCTGTGCGTGGCGAACCATTCGTGCACCTTGGGCCTGAGCGCGCGAACCTCCTCCTCGTCCAGCTCGGCCGCCGGCTTGCCGGAGAGTTGCTCGTAATGCACCAGCATACCGTCGCCCAACGCGAAGTTCGGCAGCTCGTTGATCGGCACAGGCTTTTGCGCCCCGGCCCAGTAGTTGGCCAAGAAGGCGCGCAGCCAGGTATTGCCGGATTTCGGGTAGGAGGCGAGCCAGAGGATGCCGCCGGGCCGGGTGCCCTGCTCTATTCCGCTCATAATTGGATGTTCTAGCCGCTCTATCTGCGCGAGGCCGGCGCGCCCTTCGTCCAACGCCCAGGTCACGCAAGGCCGGATACCGCGGCCTTATGGCAGAAAAGCGAAAGGGGAGCAACCGGTGCTCCCCTTTCCCTGTCCGGATCCACGAGAGATCCGAGATTTTCGGACGAATGCCCTAGAAGACGAAGGACGTGCCGAGAATCAGCGCCACGCCGTCCTGGTCAGAGCCCGGACCCGACGCATTGTCGCTGTCGTCTTCATGCTCGGCCCACATCACCGTCGCACTGACGTCGATGCCCGGGCCAAGCGCGTAGCCGACGGCGCCGGAAAGGGCCTGAGTTTCTTCATCTTGGCCATCGCCAAGAACGGTGCCTTTGTGTTCCGTCGAGAGGTAGTTGACGGAAACGGTGACCGGGCCCGTGTTGTACTGAGCGCCGGCCTCCCAGGCATGGCCGTCCATGCGCAGGCTCGAGACTTCCTCGGCGTAGGAACCGCCAACGGTGAACCCGGCGAAGCCGAGGTTGCCGCCGAAGGTGTACTGCTGCTGATCCTTACCGGCCAGGCCGTTCTCCGGCGCCTGGGCTTCGTTGTAGCCAGCCGACAGGCCGATGTCGAAGCCCTCGAAGGAGGCGTTGTAGTTGGCGCCCACCGACCAGGCCTGATGCCAGTTGGTGTTCTCGTCGTTGGCGCCCGGACCGAAGAAGCAGTTGACGCAGATGTGCGA
>JAWVYK010000102.1:0-9100 GCA_033722755.1 Rhodovibrionaceae bacterium
GCAGGCCACCGCGCCTCCACGACCGTTTCCCAGGCCGCGCTGGGGGCCTTCTCGCAGCAGCGCCAGGGGGGCGTTCCGCCCGGGCGCGGATTCGGCTACGTCTACCGGCCCGAGGCGCCGATGACCCGGGGCATGGCCGAGGCCGCGGCAGACTATCACGCCCCGCTTCCCGGGATGCCCGCCGCGCCCGCGGCGCGCAGCTTCGAGTCCGGAGCCGACGACCAGGGGGCCGGCGGCTTTGACGAGAGCGAAACCGCGCCGGCGGACGAGCATCCCCTGGGCGCGGCGCGCGCCCAGCTCCACGGCACCTACATCGTGGCCCAGACCGGCGACGGCATTGTCATCGTCGACCAGCACGCGGCCCACGAACGGCTGGTCTACGAGCGCATGAAGGCGGCGCTGGATGCGCGCGGCGTGGCCCGCCAGATGCTGCTGATCCCCGAGGTGGTGGAAATGGAGGCCGCGGCGGCGGAGCGCTTGGCCGCGCGCGCCGACGAACTGGCGGAGCTCGGCCTCGTGGTCGACTCCTTCGGCGACGGCGCGCTGGTCGTGCGGGAGGTGCCGGCGCTCCTGGGCGAGGTCAACGTCCAGGGACTTCTGAACGATCTCGCAGACGAGCTGGCGGAGCTGGACCAGACGCTCAGCCTGAAGGAACGCCTTCAGGATGTCTGCTCCACCATGGCCTGCCACGGCTCGGTGCGTGCCGGTCGGCGCATGACGGCGGAGGAGATGAACGCGCTGTTGCGGCAGATGGAGGCGACGCCGCACTCCGGGCAGTGCAATCACGGCCGGCCGACCTATGTCGAATTGAAACTGGCCGATATCGAGAAGCTCTTCGGCCGGCGTTAGCCGCCGTCGGATTCGTTGCTTGAGCGCTGCAGGAAGATCAGCTTGGCCTTGCCGTAAGTGCGTTCGTCCAACACTTCGAAGCCGTCCGGCGCGGTGAAGGGCTCCGTCTTTATCAGCTCGACCGTGACGAGCGCATTCGGACCGATCCACCGGGCCTCATCCAACGCGCGTATGGCAAGCGGTCCCAGACCCTGGTTGTAGGGCGGGTCGAGCAGGACGAGCCCGCAGGCGCGCCCGGTCCGCGGCGGATGCAGCACGTCGGCCTGCAGCACGGTCGTGTTTGCCTCTTCGCCCAGCGCCTTGACGTTCTCCCGCAGTGTGGCGAGCGCGGCGGCCTGGCTTTCCATGAAGGTGACGTGCGCCGCGCCTCTGGACAGCGCCTCCAGGCCCAGCGCGCCCGTGCCGGCAAAGGCGTCCAACACCCGCGCGCCGACGAGCGGCGATGCCTCGCCACGTTCGACGATGCGGCCTTGCGAGAGCATGTTGAACAGCGCCTCGCGGGTGCGGTCCGAGGTGGGCCGCACCTCCCAGCCCTCCGGTCCGGCCAGCGGCCGGCCGCGATGCTTCCCGGCGACGATCCTCAAGGCGTGCGGCCCTTCCCGGAGCGCTGGCGCGGCGCCTTCTCCGCCTTCTTGCGGTCGTCGCTGCGGGCCTTGGTCTTGCGGCTGAGCCCCGGCTTGGCCGTCTTGCGGGCCTTGGGCTTGGCCCAGCGGCTGCGGTCACGGGTTTTCGCCGGCGTCGCGCCGTTGGCCGCGGGCGCACCGCCCGGTGCGATGACGGCGATGCCCAGTTGCTCCTCGATCACCGCGGGTGCGATCTCCTCGATCTTGCCGCGCGGCAGCTTGCCGAGATGAAAGGGCCCATAGGAGACGCGGATCAGCCGGTTGACCTCCAGCCCCAGGGTGGCGAGCACGCGGCGGACCTCCCGGTTCTTGCCCTCGGCCAAGGCCAGGGTCACCCAGGCGTTGGCCCCCTGCTGGCGGTCCAGGCTGGCCTCGATGGGTCCGTAGCGCACGCCCTCGACCGTCAGGCCGTCTTTCAGGCCTTCCAGCTCCGACGGTTTGACCCGTCCGCGCACGCGCGCGCGGTAACGGCGCACCCAGCCGGTGGCCGGCAGTTCCAGCTTGCGCTTCAACTCGCCGTCGTTCGTGAGGAGCAGCAGGCCCTCGGAGTTGAGGTCCAGCCGCCCGACCGGAAGCAGACGCGGAAGCGCGCCTGCGCTCTCCCTGGCAAGCGTATCGTAGATGGTCGGCCGGCCCTCGGGGTCCCGCTCGGCGACGAGGACGCCGGTCGGTTTATGGAAGCGGAAGAGACGCGGCGCCTCCAGCTTGGGCAGGGGCCGTCCGTCGACGGTGATCGACTGCGCAGGCGTGACGTTGACAGCGGCGCTTTCGAGCGTCTGCCCGTCGAGACTGACGCGCCCCTCGGCGATCAGCCGCTCCGCCTCGCGCCTGGAACAGACGCCGGCACGCGCGATCACCTTGGCGATGCGCTCGCCCTGCCTGCCGCCCTGGGATGGGGTCATCGCTCGCGGCGCCGGACGGCGGCTTCCACGAAGGCGGCGAAGATGCGCTCGTCGGCCGGTGAAATCTCGTACTCCGGGTGCCACTGCACGCCAAGGCAGAAGGTCAGGTTCCGCGCCTCGATTCCCTCGATCACACCGTCGGG
The DNA here is from genome assembly GCA_033722755.1 of Rhodovibrionaceae bacterium. GTDB lineage: Bacteria > Pseudomonadota > Alphaproteobacteria > Kiloniellales > Rhodovibrionaceae > JAWVYK01. The sequence goes on from JAWVYK010000102.1 coordinate 2,518, forward strand.
GGCGACGGCGTTGATCACGACGCCCGGCCCGACCTCGCGCGCGGCCTGGTGGTGCGCGGAATTGACCGGTAATGGCCCTTCGCCGCATATCTCGGCCAGCAGCGTGCCCGGCGTGACGCGGACGTCGTGGCCGGGCTCGGTGCGCGGATTGGGCTGTTCGTGCGCCAGTGCGTTTTCGATCTCGTCGGGAATGTGCTGGATCAGCGTGCCGCCGAGCACGACATTGAGCAGCTGCTGACCGCCGCAGATGCCGAGCACCGGCAGGTCGCGGTTCAGCGCCGCTTCGGTGACGGCGAACTCGAAATCCGTACGCCGGCCCTTCAGCTTCACCGTTTCGTGGCGCTCCTCGGCGCCGAAGAGCACGGGGTCGACGTCGAAGGCCCCGCCGGTGACGATCAGCCCGTCAAGCTGATCCAAGAGCGTCTCCGCCAGCTCCGGCTCGTGCGGCAGCGCCACCGGCAGGCCGCCGGCCTTGACCACCGCGTGGCAGTAATTCTGGCGGATGGCGTACCAGGGCTGGTTGGAATACCCGCCCGGTTCTTCGGAATCCAGGGTCAGGCCAATGACGGGTCGCGTGTGCATGAAATCCTTCCGGCGCGGCTGCTTTGGACCGGACAATACGCTGGCCGCCCCACCGGGGGAAGAGCCGCGAAGGCCGATTTCAGGCCTCTTCGCCCTCCCGTTCCTCGCCGGCCTCCAACAGCCGGTTCACGGCGAAGCCGCCCAGCATCCCGGCCATGCCGAAGGCGCCGAAGAACAGATAGACTGTGGGTTTGGCGAGCTCCGCCGGCGCGAAAAAGCCGGCACCCATCAGGCCGAGGGCAGCACCGAGACAGACGATGAAGCCTTCGCGTTTGCTCAAACCCTGATACTTCCTAATCATATTCAGAGTTTCGCAAAATTATTTGGAACAGGCAATTCAATATCGCCTTGTTCAGAACGCCAGATCGCGTTCCGGAATCCGAAAAGGCTACCGTGAAGCGCGTCTACAGACGTTCCTCCTCGACGTCCTCGCAGGTGATGTCGAAGGTCGCCAGACCTTCTTCCAGAAAATCCGGCAACAGCGGCATACCCAGCAGATAGGTGGCCGTGGTCTTGGGGTCGTGATTGTCGCGGGCGGTCTGAAGGGCTTCGTCCCACTCTTCCTTGCCGTAGTCGCCGCGACCGACCCATGAAAGTGCGACCAATTCGCACTGCTCGTCGAAGTTCAGGTCGTCGATGACGCTGACCAACTCGTCGAAGGTGGGGTCGCTGTCGTAGGCTTCCAGCACCTGGCGAAAATCGTCGTCGCTGGCGTTGGAGCCGTAATCGGGCTCGACGACGCCTTCCTGGACCTCGAATTCGCGCGCGCGGACAATGATGTAGCAGACCTTGCTGTGGTCCATTTCAAACATCTTCTGGCTTCTCCCTTGTCCTTCGCTTGTGTCCTTCGCTTGACCTTTCGCTCGTCTCACGCCGCGGCATGTTCCTTCGGGCTGTGCATGCCTTCCTTCACGCCCATGCGGATCAGCAGCACGTTCACCGGATAGGCGGCGACCAGCCCGACCGAAAGCGAGAATACCAGCGACGCCCAGAAAAGTGCATCTCCGATCCCGGACTCGCCGGCAAGCCAGATGTCGACGCCGATCGCGACGATTTCCATGACCGCGATGCTGGCGGTTTCGCTGTAGAAGGCGTCCCACAGCGCCTGGCGCAGCCCGACGCCTTCCTGCATCAGCGGCCCGACGGTCAAGGCATATCCCATGACGTAGGCGAGAATGAAGGTGATGCCCGCCACCCACCAGGTGCTAAGTGCCAGCAGGCCGGCGGCCAGCGAGATGCCGATGATCTCGCCCATGCCGCAGCCGGAATAGCAGTGCGCGACGGAGCGGAAGGCGCGGCGCCACAGGCTGTCGCGGGCGATCTGCTTGCGGCCGGAGTAGAAATAGATCAGCAGGCCGAGCGGCCCGGAATAGACTATCGTGAAAATCCACACCCATTTCATCAGGCCTGCGATTTCCGGGTTGTGGCGAACCAGGTCGTGCAACAGCACGGCAAGCGATGCGCCAACCAGGGCCGCCCAAACCCACAGGAACGCGGGTTCGGTCAAGATGCTCGTCAGAAATGACTCCATGGGTCCTCGTTTCGCAGCGAAATTTTCCGGTGGCCTGCCCCCGTAAGCGGCAAACGGCGCCCCCCGCGCGATGTTCCGTGGCGATTGTCGGATACGCCCGGCCGCGCCATGATGCGCCGCCGGCATCCTGCCCCGCCAAGAACAGATAGCGGAAGAGCCTTCGAAACATGACCCGGCCAAGCTACATGGAGATGGCCCTGCAGCAGGCCAAGGCCGGTGCGGCCGCCGGCGAGGTGCCCGTAGGCGCCGTTCTTGTCGGTGCGAAAACCGGGGAAGTCCTGGCCAGTGCCCACAACCAGGTCGAGGAGTGCTCGGACCCGACGGCCCATGCGGAGCTTCTGGCGCTGCGCGCGGCGGCGCGGCGGCTGGGCGCCAAGCGGCTTGTGGAGGCCGATCTCTACGTGACGCTGGAGCCCTGCCCCATGTGCGCGCAGGCGATCGCGTTTGCACGGATCAGGCGGCTCTACTTCGGCGCTTACGATCCCAAGGGCGGCGGCGTCGACCACGGGCCGCGCATCTTCCAGCAGCCCACCTGTCATCACCGTCCCGAGGTAATCGGCGGCGTGGAGGAGCGGGCCTGTGCCGAGGCGCTGCGCGGCTTCTTCCAGGCGCGGCGCTAGTCGGTGCGGCTGTCTTCCTGGTTCGGACGCCGCTCCAGCGCGCGCCAGCCGATGTCGGTCCGGCAGAAGCCCTCGGGCCAGTCGATGGCGGCGACGGCGGCGTAGGCGCGGTCGCGCGCTTCCTGCAGATCGCGGCCCAGCGCCGTGACGTTCAGCACCCGGCCGCCGGCGGCACGGATGCGGCCTTTCGCGTCCAGGGAGGTGCCGGCATGGAAGACCATGACGTCCTCCATTTCCGCGGCGCGCTCCAGGCCGCTGATCTCGCTGCCTTTCTCGTAGCTGCCGGGATAGCCGCGCGCGGCCATGACGACCGTCATCGCGCTTTCCGGATACCAGCGCAGGTCCATATGCTTGAGCTGTCCGTCGGCGCAGGCGACCAGCGCCGGAACGACGTCCGACATCAGGCGCATCATCAGCACCTGGCATTCGGGGTCGCCGAATCGCACGTTGTACTCCAGCAGCTTGGGGCCGTCGGCGGTCAGCATCAGTCCGGCATAGAGAACGCCGCGATAGGCATGGCCCTCGGCCTTCATGGCGTTTACCGTTGGCACGACGATCTCGTCCATCGCCTGCTTCTCGAGCGCCTGCGTCAGAACGGGCGCCGGCGAATAGGCGCCCATGCCGCCGGTGTTCGGCCCCTGGTCGCCGTCGTAGGCGCGCTTGTGGTCCTGCGCGCCGGCCAGCGGCAGCGCAAACTCGCCATCCACCAGGGCGAACAAACTGGCCTCCTCGCCATCCAGGAATTCCTCGATCACCACTTCCTCGCCGGCCTCGCCGAAGCGGCCTTCGAGCAGCGCCTCTTCGATGGCGGCCTCGGCCTGCGTCATGCTCTCGCAGACTGTAACGCCCTTGCCGGCGGCCAACCCGTCGGCCTTGACGACCGGCGGTGCGCCGAGCTCGCGGGCAAAGGCCTTGGCCTCGTCGGCGTCGCCGGTGCGCAGGTAGCGGGCGGTGGGGATGCCGTGGCGCCGGCACAGATCCTTCATGAAGCCCTTGGAGCCCTCCAGCCGGGCCGCAGCGGCGCTGGGCCCGAACGCCTTGATACCCGCATCCTGCAAGCGATCCACCAGGCCGGCCACCAGCGGTGCTTCCGGGCCGACGACGACGAGGTCGATCTTCTCCCGCGTGGCGAAATCGACCAGCCCGTCGTTGTCGTCGGCCTTGATGTCCACGCACCGGGCATCGGCCGCTATGCCGGCGTTGCCGGGCGCGCAGAAGAGCCGCTCCGTCAGCGGCGAGCCCGCAATGGCCCAGCACAGCGCATGTTCGCGCCCGCCGGACCCGACCACGAGGATACGCATTGTCCCCTAGTCTCCCCCTGTCGTCAGCCGTGGATGGTTCCGCTGTCCCTTTCGGGCAGGGCCGCTTTGTAGCATAACGGGTGGATCATGACCGACGATTCGCTGACTGACGCCGCACCGCCGGGCAACATTCCGGAATACTCCGTCTCGGAGATCTCGCAGGCGGTCAAGCGCACCGTCGAGGGTAGCTTCGAGCGCGTGCGCGTGCGCGGCGAAATCTCGCGGCCGAGCTTTCCGTCGTCCGGCCATGTCTATTTCCGGCTGAAGGACGAAAAGGCGGTGCTCGACGCCGTGTGCTGGCGCTCCGTCGCGCCGCGGCTGTCCCTGCGACCGGAAGACGGGCTGGAAGTGATCTGCACCGGCCGGCTGACCACCTATCCCGGCAAGTCGAGCTATCAGATCGTCATCGAGTCCATGGAATTGGCCGGCGAGGGCGCGCTGCTCAAGCTGTTGGAGGAGCGCCGCAAGAAACTGGCCGCCGAGGGCCTCTTCGAGGAGGCGCGCAAGCGCCCGCTGCCGCACCTGCCGGAGGTGATCGGCGTGGTGACCTCGCCCAGCGGTGCGGTGATCCGCGACATCCTGCACCGCCTGGCCGAACGCTTTCCCCGGCACGTCCTGGTCTGGCCGGTTTCGGTGCAGGGCGAGCAGGCCGCCGGACAGGTGGCCGCGGCCATCGAGGGCTTCAACGCCCTGGCCCCCGGCGGAGCCGTGCCGCGCCCGGACGTGTTGATCGTGGCGCGCGGCGGCGGCAGCCTCGAGGACCTCTGGGCGTTCAACGAGGAAATCGTGGTGCGCGCCGCCGCGGCCTCGGACATTCCGCTGATTTCCGCCGTCGGACACGAAACCGACACGACGCTGATCGACTTCGCCGCCGACCGGCGTGCGCCGACACCCACGGCCGCGGCCGAGATTGCCGTGCCGGTGCGCAGCGAGCTTCGCATGCAGGTCGGCGAGCTCGGCCAGCGCGCGGACGGCGCCATGAACCGTCAGTTGCGCCGTCAGCGCGAACTGCTGGAGGCGCAGGCGGCGCGGCTGACTCATCCCCGTCGGCTGCTGGAAGAGCGCATGCAGCGCATCGACGAGTTGGGCCAGCGAATGGGTCGCGCCGTTCAGACTTATCTTGCCGCGCGGACCAGTGACGTCGTTTCGCAGTGGTCGCAGATTCCCCATCCGCGCCAGCAGATCTCCTATGCCGGGCGCAGCCTCACCGACCTTGACCGGCGCCTGGCGGAATTGCGCCCGCGTCTGGTCCGTCCGTTCCGCGAGGAACTGGCGACGGCGGGGCGCCTGCTCGAAGGCTTTTCCTACCACAAGACGCTGGAGCGCGGCTTTGTCGTCGTGCGCGGCGCGGCGGGCGTGATCACCCGCGCAGCCAAGGCGCCGGAAGACGACGCCATAGAGCTGGAGTTCCACGACGGACGGGTTCAGGCGCACACAGGTGGCCAAAGTTCCGGCGGCCAAGGTTCCGGCGGCCAAAGTTCTGGCGGCCAAGGTTCTGGCGCCCAGAAACCGAAGGCACAGGCCGCATCGCAACCGAAGAGAAAGCCAAAGCGGCCGGCGCCGGGCAATGGCGACGACCCGCAAGGCAGCTTGCTCTAGAAGGAACCGAGACCGACATGACGTCTGCCCGCAGATACCAAAACGTCTTCGCCGCGGCGCTGGCCTGCGCCCTTGTGCTGGCGGTCTTCGCGCCGCTGCAGCAGTCCCGCGCCGAGGGCACGCCGCTTGTGCTGGAAGGCGCGGCGGTGCAGGGCGGATTGCTGGTCGGCGAAGTGCCGCCGGGCACGCGCGTCGCCCTCGACGGGCGCGAAGTCCGGGTGTCGGCGCAGGGGCGCTTCGTCATCGGCTTCGGTCGCGACGCCGAGCTCAGCCATCGGCTGCACCTTGCCTACCCGAGCGGTATCGAGGAGGTGCGCCCCATCGAGCTCGGCAAACGGGAATACGAAATCCAGCGCATCGACGGCCTGCCGGAGAAAATGGTGACGCCGCCCGAGGAGGTGCTGGCCCGCATCCGTGAGGAAAATGCGCGCATCGCCGCCGCGCGGGCCATCGACCGGCCCGAGCCCGACTTTCTCAGCGGCTGGATATGGCCGGCGAAGGGCATCGTCACCGGCGTCTACGGCAGTCAGCGAATCCTGAATGGCGAGCCGCGGCGTCCGCACTTCGGCATCGACATCGCCGCGCCGGAGGGCACGCCCGTCGTCGCCCCGGCCGACGGCGTGGTCACACTGGCCGAGACGGGCATGTACTTCACCGGCGGAACCCTCATCCTGGATCACGGGCACGGCGTCAGCTCTGCGTTTCTGCATCTCGCCGGCCTTCTGGTGGACGAAGGCGAGGCCGTCAGCCGCGGCGACCCCATCGCGAGAGTGGGGTCCACCGGGCGTTCGACGGGCGCGCACCTGGACTGGCGGATCAACTGGTTCGAGGAAAGAATCGACCCGGCGCTGCTGGCGGGGCCGATGCCAGACCAAAACTAGACGTCAACTGCCATTTTTTGCCAGTTCGTCGTAGAGGGGCTTGGGCCAGCGGCGGTGCAGCCAGAGCCA
>JAWVYK010000103.1:0-9092 GCA_033722755.1 Rhodovibrionaceae bacterium
ATCGGCGGGAATGCTGAGCACCTGGAAACTATCCAGAGACTGCAAAAGCGTCGGCCCCTCGTACCAGCCTGTCTGGTCCGAGCGCCACGCCATGTTGTCGCCTTCGCGCGCGGAGATCGGCACGATGAAAGTGGGCTGCACGCCGATGTCGTGCAAATAGCGGGTGATCTCCTGCGAGACCTCGGCGAAGCGCTCCTCGTTGTAGCCGACCGTATCCATCTTGTTGACGACGACGGCGACCTGGCGAATGCCCAACAGATGCAGCAGGTAGCCGTGCCGCCGCGACTGCTCGCGCACGCCTTCGCGCGCGTCGATCACCAACAGCGCGGCGTCGGCGCTGGCCGCGCCGCTGACCATGTTCTTCAGGAATTCCTTGTGCCCCGGGGCATCGATGATCACGTAGTCGCGCTTGTCCGTCTTGAACCAGATCTGCGTGGTGTCGATGGTGACGGCCTGATCCCGCTCGGCCTGGAAGGCGTCGAGTGCGAAGGACCATTCCAGCGGCATGCCGCGGCGCTCCGACACGGCCTTGATTTCCTCGAACTTACCCTCCGGCAGGGAATCGGTGTCGTAGAGCAGGCGCCCAATGAGCGTCGACTTGCCGTGATCGACGTGGCCCACCACCACGAGCTTGAGCAATTCGCGCGGGCGCCAGGGCGCTTCGGTCTGCTGGGTCATCGCTGTCATTTCCGGATTCGCGCTTCGCGGGGAATCGTCACTCGTCAATCACATGTAGCCGGAGGAGCGCAGCCGCTCGAACGCGTCCTCTTCCTCGTTGTCCATCGATCGGCCGGCGCGTTCGGGCTGCCGCGTTACCAGCAACTCCTCGATGATCTCGTCAATCGTGGCGGCATTGGAATCGACCGGGAAGGTGATGTCCTTCTCGCCAAGCGAGCGGTAGCGCTTGCCATCGCGTGCGAAATAGAGCGGCACCACGGGGATGTCCTCGCGCTTGATGTATTGCCAGATGTCCACCTCCGTCCACTGCAGCAGAGGATGGATGCGGATGTGCGTGCCCGGCGGGAAATCGGTCTTGTACTGGTCCCAGAATTCCGGCGGCTGATCGCGGAAGTCCCAATTGCCGGTTTCGTCGCGCGGGGAAAAGACGCGCTCCTTGCTGCGCACGGCTTGCTCGTCGCGGCGGATGCCCAGGAACATGCCGCGGAAATTGTGCTCTGCGATGGTCCGCTTCAGGCCCAGCGTCTTGCGCGCCGCGGCGCGGGCCTTCGGGGGCAGGCTGGCATCGGTCTCCTCGTAGGAAGGGCACTGCGCGTTGATGTAGTTCAGGCCCCACTCCTTCACGTACCGGTCGCGAAAAGCGTAGACCTCGTCGAGCTCGTTGCCGGTGTCCAGCAAAATGACCGGAAACGGCACATGACCGAAGAAGGCCTTGCGGACGAGCCACAGCAGTACGTTCGAATCCTTGCCAAGCGACCACAGCATGCCCAGCGGCTCGATGCGGGCATAGGCTTCGCGGATGATGTAAATGGATTGTGCTTCGAGCTCGTCGAGCGCCTGCATCAGCTCCGCCACTCCTCGTATGAAAGCTTCCAATCCCGGCGCGCCCAAAAAAGGCGAACAGGCCCCCGCCGTTCCGCCGGTGCCGGAATTCTTGGCCGGAGGCCTAGCTTGTTCCCCGGGCCGAATCAACGAGTTTTTTCTGCAAAAAAGCGCTTAAGCGCGGTTTATCGGCCCCGTGAGTTCGTCGACAAGCCGGCGCGTCACTTCCTCCGGCTGTGCGGCGGCCATGACGGCGCCCATGACGGCGACGCCTGCGGCCCCCGAGTCGAGACAGGCCGCCACCCGACCCGGCCGGACGCCGCCAAGCGCAACGACCGGAATGGGCGCACCTGCCGCGAGCGAGCGCAGCCGTTGCAAACCGAGAGCCGGGCCATAGCCTGGCTTGCTGCCGGACTCGAATACCGGGCTGAGTGTCGCGTAGTCGGCCCCTTCCTCTCCGGCCCGGGCAAGCTCGTCCTTATCGTGGGCCGAGGCGCCGATCACGGCGCCCGCTCCCAGGGCCGCCCGCGCCGCCTTCGCGGATGCCCCGGCGGGCAGATGCACGCCGTCGGCCCCGACCGAACGGGCGGTGGCAATATCCCCGTTGATAAGAAGCCGGGCGCCGTGCCGGCTGCAAAGGCTCGCAAGCTCGTGCGCCAGGCGACGCAGTTCGTCGCCAGCCAGATCCTTCTCCCTCAGCATCACCCATCGGCAGCCACCCTGAAGGGCCTTGGCGACCACGTCGGGCAAAGCAGAGCGCGCTTGTTTCCTGTCGGTAATCAGCAGCAGCGGCGGCGCCGGCAGCATCAGGAGCCAATGAGCCCGAGTTGGGGACTGGATGGCTCCGCCCGGCTTTGCCGAGGTATGCGGCCGGAGCGCCGGGCAGCGCGGCCCGCGGCCACCGCGTCGCGCATGGCGCCGGCCATGCTGACCGGGTCGCGCGCCTTGGCCACCGCCGTGTTGAGCAATACGCCATCGCAGCCGAGCTCCATCGCCAGAGCCGCATCGGAGGCCGTGCCGATACCGGCGTCGAGGATGACCGGCACCGGGCTGCGGCTGACGATCAGTTCGATCGCGGCGGGGTTCTGGAGGCCCTGTCCGGAGCCGATCAGCGAGCCCAGCGGCATCACCGCGGCGCACCCGAGATCCGCGAGCTTGCGGCAGGTCACCGGGTCGTCATTGCAGTAGGGGAGCACCGTGAAACCGCTCTTGACCAGTTGGTCGGCGGCCTGCAGCAGGCCCTCAACGTCGGGGTAGAGCGTTTCGCGGTCGCCAATCACCTCCAGCTTCACCCAGTCGGTCTCCAGAGACTCGCGTGCCAGCTCGGCGGTCAGCACCGCGTCCTTCGCCGTCTCGCAGCCGGCCGTATTGGGCAGCAGGCGATAGGATTTCAAAAGATCGACCATGCTTTCGGCATAGCCTTCCAGACTGATGCGGCGAATGGAAACGGTGGCAATCTCGGCGCCGCTCTCACCGAGGGCGTCCAGCATCACCTGCTGGTTCGGATAGCCGGCCGTGCCGATCAGCAGGCGGGAGCTGAAGTGCTCGTCCGCGATGGTCAGCCTGTCCTCGGCCGTGCTTCGCAATTCATCTGGCATCGGTTGCTTCATCCTCCGGAAAACGGTTTGACGATCTCCAGCGCGTCGCCGTCGGCCAGTGCGGTCTCGGACCAGTCAGCGCGGCGAATGACAGCGCCGTTGCGCGCCACGGCGACCCCGCGGGCCTCGGGGTCGACGCCGCGCTCTTCCAGCAGGGCCAGAACCGTCCGTGCGTCGATGTCCGCCGGTTCGCCGTTGATCGTTACATTCAAGGTCATCGGCAAAGCACCTTTTCCTGGGTTTGCCCGGCGCGCCCCTGGAAACGCGCGGGCGAAAACGCCTCGAGGGCTTCGGGCACCCTGCCGGAGATAACCGCCTCGGCCATCAGCTCGGCCGTCACGGGAGCGAGCAGAATGCCGTTGCGGTGGTGCCCGGTTGCGACCAGCAGTCCGTCGACGCCGGTTTCTCCCACGATGGGTGCGTCATCGCGCGAGCCGGGCCGGAAGCCGACCCAGATTTCGTCGATCGGCAGTTCCTCGATGGCGGGCAAGGCTCGCCATGCGCCCTCCAGCAGGGCGAAGACTCCGCCAGCGGTCACCTTGTCGTCGAATCCCTTCTCCTCGACCGTGGCGCCGATCAACAGTCGGCCGTCGTCCCGCGGCACCAGATACAGTTTCGGCGCCCAGATCACGTGGCGCACCAGCGGGTGGGCGGGATCCATCCGCAGGGAGAGCATCTGGCCTTTGATCGGGCGCACCGGGGGGCGGGCCTCCTGCGGGACGCCGTCGATCTCCCTGGACCATGGCCCAGCGGCGAGAACGACGACATCTGCCTCCAGACGGCGTCCTTCCATCACCACGCCCTTGGCCCGGCCGGCATCGACCTCCACGGCCTCGACGGGGGCATGCTCGTGCAGGCGCCCTCCGGCCTTCTGCAATGCGACTTTCAGCGCCTCCGCAAGGCGCCGATTGTCGACCTGGTGATCGTTGGGGCTGAAGACGCCGCCCGGCACGCCGCTGCGCAAGTAGGGTTCGCGTTCGCGCAATTCGCCGCCGCCCAGCCATTGCAGCTCTACGCCCAGTGAGGTCTGGAACTCGTAGTCGAAGCGCAGGCGGTCGAGCTCGTCGCGATTGGTGGCGACCACCAGCGTGCCTTCGTCCCGATAACCGACGGAAAGACCGGATGCCGCCTCCAGCATGCGGGCGAACTCCGGCCAGCGGCGCTGGCTCTCCCTGGTCAGTTTCAGCAGGCCTTCCTCGCCCGGCTCGGTCTCAACACCGGCCGCCAGCATGCCCGCGGCTGCCCAGGTGGCGCCGTGGCCGGCCTCGCCCTTATCGAAGACATCGACCTCGCAGCCGGCATCGGCCAGCCGCCAGCCAATGCCCAGGCCGCACACACCGCCGCCGACGATGGCGACGCGCGGAAGCGACGATTCTGCCTTGGTAGGGATCTTGGAAATTTTGGGCTCCCTTCGCTGGCACTAACCAGATCAGGTTCGTTGGGTATGATCTCAGCCGGCTGTATCGCCGGCACCCCAGCCTGTGACCCTTAACATGGGCGCTATGGCGGCAAGGCTCAAGCCCCCCGGCGACTGCCGGAGGATCGGGTAAGCCTCACGCGGATTTTGGCGTTGCGCCGTAAATGCGTTCGGCTTGCGGCGTTTCGGCGACGCGTTCGCGCAGCATTTCCATGAACAGCGTCTCGGCGCGGTTGAGATGCGCGCGGGGATTGCTGACCACGTAGATATCGATTGCAGGCACGTTGTCATAGGGCGGCAACTGCCAGAGCAGGCCGTCGCGCACGTCCCGCTCGACCACGTGCACAGGCAGCGGGCCGATGCCGAGACCGGCGATGATCATCCGCCGCACTTCCTCCAGATTGGAAGAAAAGCCGATGATCCGGTCGGAAATCTGTTCGCGCGCACGCAGCAGCGCCACCGGGCGCAGCGCGTCGGTCAGGCGGTCGGTGCGGAAGGAGACGAAGCACTCGTCGCGCAGGTCGGACAGGCTGAGACCGCGTTTGCCGAAGAGCCGATGGCCGGGTCCGCAGAAGAACCCGAAATGCTCCCGGAACAGTAGCTCGTAGTCGAGCTTGGGTTGCCGCTTGTGCACCAGGCAGATGCCGAAGGTCGCGGTTTTCTGCATGACCTGCTGCACCACCGAAGACGAGGTGGCGACCTCCACCGAATAGGTGACCTGCGGATGCATCACGTGAAAGTCGGCCAGCACGCGGTCGAACAGCGGACAGACCACGTGGCTGGCCATGGCGATAGAAATCTGGCCGGATATCTCCTCGCGCACGTCGCGCAGCACGACCGCGAGCCGCGAGACGTTGCCATAGATCTCGACGCACTCCCGGTAAAGCAGCTCACCGGCTTCGGTCACCCTGAACTCGCCACGTCCCCGCTCGATCAGCCGGCGCCCCAACTGCCCTTCGAGGCGTTTCAGCGCATTGCTGACCGAGGGCTGGCTCAGCAGCAGGCGATTCGCAGCCTTCGTTACGCTGGCCTCCTCCACGATCACCATGAAGGTACGCAGCAGATTCCAGTCGAGTTCGCGGCTGATGCGCTCCAGGTCGGATGAGGTCACGGGCCCGCTCCATAGCAAATGCTTATGCCAAACATTCTGCGTATCTATTTGCGTTATGTCGACAGAGGCCTTCCTAATAGACCGCACTGGGAACGGCAAAACCTTCGAAGCTCTTAAAAAACGCCGTTCGGGGAGGCTTGGTAACGTGTCAGAAAGCGCGCGACGAACGGCGCTTCGACCCTGGATATTGATGACGCCGGCATTGAGCGCAGTGGCGTTGCTGCTCGTCGTGCCGGTCATCTTCATTGTGATCTATTCGTTCTGGCTGCGCACGGCGACGGGTGCGGATCAGGTCGGCTTCTACCTGGACAACTGGCAGGAGGTTCTGACCGACCCGTTCTACAGGGCGATCCTGTGGCAAACGCTGCGCATCGCGGCCATCACCACGCTGCTTTGCGCGATCATGGGCTATATCCCCGCCTATTTCATCGCGACCACGAAGTTCCGCCACAAAGCCTTTCTGTTGCTGCTGCTGATGCTGCCGTTCTGGATCAGCTACATCATCCGGACCATGTCGTGGATCAACATCCTGGGTGTCAGCGGCGCCATAAACTGGGCGCTCACGACGCTGGGGATCGTCGGCGAGCCCTTGCAGATGCTCTACAACGAGCCGACGGTCATCATCGGTCTGCTGCACTTCCTGTTGCCGTTCATGATTCTGAACGTCTACGTCAGCCTGGAAGGCATTGACGCCAATATCGTCTCGGCCGCCAGAACGCTGGGCTGCACGCCCTTCCAGGCGTTCCGCGAGGTCACGCTGCCGCTGTCCCTGCCCGGGCTGGCCGCGGGCAGCCTGCTCTGCTTCGTGCTGGGCGCCGGCACCTACATCACGCCCATCGTGCTCGGCGGGCCTGGCAACGCCATGTTCGCGAACCTGGTCTTCGAGGCCATCATCACGCAGCTCAACTGGCCGCTCGGCTCGGCGCTTTCGATCGTCCTTCTGGTGCTCCTGGGCTCGGTTGTCATCGTCTACAACCGCTTCATGGGCATGAGCCAGATCTACAAGAGCTTCGGCTGAGGGAGGCGCTGGATGTTCACTGGCTGGTCCGCCATACGCGCCTTCACGGTCTTCGTTTACGTGTTCATGTTCGCGCCTGTCGCGGTCGTCATGCTGCTGTCCTTCAACTCCAGCCAGTTCGGCAGCTTCCCGATGGAAGGTCTGTCGTTGCGGTGGTTCGTGGAGCTGTGGAACAACGACGCCATCGTGCGCGCCTTCAAGACCTCCATGCTCCTGGGGGCCCTGACGGCCGTCATCTCGACCACGCTCGGCGTCCTCGCCTCGCTGGCCATGGTCCGCTACCGCTTTCCCGGCAAGCAGTACGTCAACACCCTGCTGGTCGCGCCGATCCTGGTGCCGGAGGTGGTGCTGGCGGTGGGGCTGCTCCTCTTCCTGCGGTGGCTTGGCATGCCGAAGAATTTCGTGCTGCTGCTTCTGGGCCACGTGATCTTCACCCTGCCCTTCGTGGTGCTCGTCGTACAGGCGCGGCTGGTGGGCATCCGCCGCGACGTCGAAGAAGCCGCGCAAAGCCTGGGCGCCAACCGCATGCAGACCTTTTTCCAGATCACGCTGCCGCTGCTGATGCCGGCAGTGCTGGCGGGCATGCTCTTCGCGTTCACGATCTCCTTCGACGACATCACCGGCACTCTGTTCTGGAAGCCGGCGGGCGTGGAAACCGTGCCGACGCAGATTTTCGCCATGCTGCGCAATTCCATCAGCCCGGAGATCAATGCTCTGGGCACCGTTATGATTATCGTCACCGTGGCCCTGCCGCTCTTCGGCGTGTCGATGGCCCGGTGGCTCAGCCGTCACTACGGCGGGCGCTAGAGATGCCCCCGATGAGGACCGCCGTAGCAACGCCCCGGTCCCGGCGCCGGGTCAACTGGCCGCTGCCGCACGCGGCCGAATGAAGCAAAGCTAAGGAGGCTTTCAGACGATGGATGACACAAAACGCTATCAACGACTGCTGGAACGCTATCGCAACGGCGATATCGACCGGCGCACCTTCCTCTCGCTGGTCGGCGCAGCCGGCGTAGCCGCCGGTCTGGCCGGTGGCGCTTTCTCACCGCTGGCCCGCCAGGCCATGGCCGCCAAGCCCGAAAGCGTACGCTTTGACGGCTGGGGCGGCGTTGTTTCGGAAGCCTTCAGGAAATACGCCTTCGAGCCCTACGAGGAAAAGACGGGCATCGAGGTCGTCGACGGCACCTTCTCCAGCGGCGACGAATACCTGACCCGCGTGAAGGCCGCGCAGCCCGGCGAATTCAACATCTTCCACTCCAGCGGCGTGTTCGACTACGCGCGCTACGTGAACCTGGGCTACGGAACGGTCCTCAACGAGGACAACATCCCGAACCTCGATCTCGTGCTGACCGCCTTGCAGGAGCCCTTCCGCAAGGTGACCGACGGAAAGCTCTCCGCGGTGCCCTACGACTATGGAACCACCGGCCTCGCCTACAACACCAAGTATATCAGCGAGGACGAGATGAAGGAGAAGGGCGCCAAGATCCTCACCGACGCCAAATACAAGGACAAGGTCGGCGGCTGGGGCGACTGGCGCACGCGCATCTGGTACGGGGCGCTCGCTACGGACCAGAACCCGAACGGCATCAAGGACATGGAAGCCGTTTGGGACAATCTGCGCGAGCATCGGGACAACGTGCTCAAGTACTGGAGCTCCGGCGCAGAGCTGATGAGCCTGCTCGCCGAAGAGGAGATCTATGTCACCGAAGGCTGGTCGGGACGCATCGCGGCACTGCAGGAGCAGGGCCATCCCATCGCGTACTACGATCCGCCCCGCGGACTGGCCTGGCAGGAGACGCTCTTCGTCCTCAAGGGCAGCCCCATGGAGGCCTGCGAGGAGCTGCTGAACTTCATGCTCGAGCCGAAGGTCGCCATCGCCGTGGCCGAGGGGCAGAACTATCCGCCCGCGCTCGATCCCAACAAGGTCGACCTCGGCGACAAGATCCCGAAACTGCCGGCCTTCGATCCGACCGGCACGCTCGAACAGTTGACGTTCTTCGACCCGAAGTACTGGAACACCCACGAAGGTGACTGGTCGAAGAAGTTCGGGCGCATCCAGAAAGGCTTCTAAACCCCTCTAGCCGGCCGGCGCGGCGCCGCCTTCCAGCTGCGCCGGCCGCATTTTTTCGAGAACGGAAGGCATGATCGACACGACTTTGGGACAAGACCAGTGAGCGAAAAGGATCTGGCGGTCGAATTGCGGGATGTGGTCAAGCGCTTCGGCGATTTCGTCGCCGTGCAGCGCATGGATCTGGAGATTGAAAACGGCGCGTTCGTCACGCTGCTGGGGCCCGCCGGCTGTGGCAAGACGACAACCCTTCGCATGATCGCCGGCCTGGAGAACGCGAGCAGCGGCGATATCCTGATCAAAGGCAATCGCGTCAACGACGTGCCGATCCACAAGCGCAACCTGGGCCTGGTGTTCCAGAACTATGCCCTGTTCCCGCA
>JAWVYK010000104.1:0-9091 GCA_033722755.1 Rhodovibrionaceae bacterium
ACGGTGTCTCGCGCTTCGCGCGCGGCGAAGCGGTGGGTGCCGGTTTGCACCTGCTCGATCCGGAAAGCGGCGAATACAACGTATCCGCGGTCGCCGCCGCGGCGGGGCGCTCCGATGCGGTGCTGCTTGAATGGGCCGGGCGCACCCAGGGGCTCGTCGTCGCCGCGGGCAATCCGCTGGGGCTCGGCTCGCTGGCCGATGCCGTGAACGCCTCGGCCCGCATTGCCCTGCGGCAGGAAGCGGCCGGCAGCCGCATCTTGCTGGCGCACCTGATGGAGCGCGAAGGCCTGCAAAAGTCGGATCTCAGTGAAGCGGAGGAGACGGCGCGCAGCGAAATGGACGTCGGCCTGGCGATCATGGAGGGCCGCGCGGACGCGGGCCTCGCCATCGAGGCGGTGGCGCGCAGCCTGAAGCTCGAATTCGTCCCCTTGGCCGAGGAGCGCTACGACCTGTTGCTGTCGCGCCCGGATTATTTCGATCCGCCGCTGCAAACACTGATGAACTTCGCCCGCTCTCCCGCCTTTGCGGAGCGCGCACGGCGCATGGGTGGCTATGATGTGGAAAATCTTGGCCGGGTCCGCTTCAACAGTTCTTGAGTGCGAACCGCTAAGTTGATCAAAACGCGGGCCGATTCGCTCCAACGAAATCGTTAATGCAGTGTTGCGAAATTGCCACGCGCAGGCGTGAATCGAGCGGCGAGTCAAATTGCATTACATTAAATTCTCATACAGAACCCGCATAAGAATCAGGACTCTGTCTGCGAATACGCACGGGAATTATTCGCAACGCATAGCTCTCTTGTCCTGGATGCAAGCCTCGAGTGCTTGACTCCTCAACTTCCTGGAACAAATTGAGGCGCACTTCGTTGCTAAAACGTTAACCCGCCAAGCAGGGACCACCGAGGAAACATTGGCGGCGTCGCACCGAAGAGGGTTGCGCAAAGATGATGAAGACGAATTTGAGGCACGCTGCGACGCGTTGCGCCTCCACAGTAAAACTGTTGCCCGGAATCACGGTTATTCCGGCTTTGGCTCTGGCCGCTTGGCTGATGGGGGCTTTAGCGACGCCGGCGTCTGCACAGTACGATGTGCATGAAGAAATTTATTGCCTTGCGCTGACCATCTATTTCGAAGCCCGCGGCGAGAAAAACGTTGGAAAAGTCGCCGTTGGCCACGTCGTGATGAACCGTGCCGCGGATCGTAAATTCCCGCGGAAGATTTGCGACGTCGTTCGGCAGGGCGGGGAGAGCCAAAGGTATCGCTGCCAGTTTTCCTGGTGGTGCGACGGCCTCAGCGACAAGCCCTCAGAGATCGCGGCCTGGGAAGAGGCGCAGGCGCTTGCACGACGCATCTTTTGGGGATTCTCGGACGATCCGACCGAGGGCGCGCTATGGTATCACGCCGATTACGTGAAGCCGGTATGGCGGCACAAGCTGCACCGCGGGGTGAAGATCGGCCAGCATATCTTTTACATCGACCCGCACGCGGTCGAGGAGAACGTTCAGCTGGCCGAAAACGAGGATAGCTGAACGCGTCTCGTCCAGGCCGGCGTCAAAGGCGGCCGTCACAAACACGCCTTATTAACCGTGTAGCGTCACAATATTGCTGCGCGCGTTGGCCGCACGAGGCTTTCTCCCGTGCGGCCGTGTACGTTAAGAGGCAACCCAACATTGCTCCGTGCGGCGCGCCCCGGCGGGCGTGCCGGAAAATCCACCCCCAAGGCACCCGGCTTCCTTGCAGCGAGAGATGCTTCGGTCATTGCTAAAGGCGCATGTTTTCCACGCTCGCAATTGTAGACCCGCCGTTTCTCGGGCCGGCATCGGCGGCACGGGTGCGTCCGATGAGGAGTTCCAGATCATGAACAGCTTTGCACGCACCCTCGCGGCGTCGCTTGCGGCGGGCGTCCTGGTGCTGGCCGCACCCGCCCTGGCGGCTGCCGGCGGCACCGCAGAGCGGGTCCAGACCGCCCAGTCGAGTAGCCAGCAGGCCCCACAGGCCAACGGGGAAATCGAAAAGGATTTTTCCGACGAAACCCTGAATGCCTTCATCGCAGCTGCGGAGGCCGTGGGTCAGAAGCTGATCGGCTATCGCGAGCAGATGCAGAACGCGGGCTCGCAGGAAGAGGCGGCGAGCATTCAGCAGGCCGCACGGCAGGCGGCTCTTGAGACGATCGAGGCGACCCCTGGCATGGACATCGAAACCTACAAAGAGGTCTCCCAGGCCGCGCGCCAGGATCCCGACCTGATGCAAAAGCTGCAGCAGATGGCCTCGGCGCAGCAGTAGACCAAACCCTGCGGTGGCCGAATAGAGTTCCGAAAGGCCGGTGCCAAGCGCCGGCCTTTCACTTTGCCCAGGCTTGGCCGAATGTGCCGCGACGGTCGCGGAACGCGGGCAAGCCAGTATACTCTTGCCTCGGCGGCGCGCCGGCGGCGTTCGCCATACCTGTCCACTCCGGACGCAATTACAGATCACCGCAGCTGAGAGAGCCCAGGCTTGGAACAGATCTTCGCCATGCTACTGGTCCTCTTGACCGCGCGTCTCCTCGGACATGGGGCGGTCAACCTGGGCCAGCCAAGTTCCCTCGGAGAGATCGCCGCAGGCATCGTGCTCGGTGTATTGGCGACGCTGTTCGCCGTCGATTTGCCGTGGCTGGCAATGCCGCGTGACAGCGAAGCCATTGCGATCGTCGCCCAAGGCGGCATCTTCATGCTGCTGCTGGCCGCAGGCGTGGAGATGGATATCAAGGAAATCCGCGAGCATTCGCGCGAGGCCTTCCTCGTCGCGCTGGGCGGCATGCTCGTGCCTCTGGCGGCGGGCTATCTGCTGGCGGTGAGCGTGCTGCCCGAAGGACCCGGCCGGCACATTCAGGCTCTCGTGGTGGGCGTGGCGCTGGCGATTTCCGCCATACCGGTCGCCGCCAAGGTCTTCATGGACTTTGGCTTGCTGCACCACCGCGTGGGCGAGACCGTGATCGCAGCCGCCGTCATCGACGACGTCCTCGGGCTCGTTCTTCTCGCCATTGTGACAAGCCTGATAGCGGCGGGCGGGGTGGTCGACGCCGCTCAACTCGGCTTGCTGCTGGCCCAGATCGTGGTGTTTTTCGCGGTCACCGCGGCCATCGGTCACTGGCTCTGTCCGCACATGTGGGCCTGGGCGCACCGGCAGAAGGCGGTCGCGCTGCCGCTGACGCTGCTGATCGCCCTGGCGCTGGGGTTCGGGGTGCTGGCCGAGCTTTTGTCGATGCACTTCGTTCTGGGGCCGTTCATGGCCGGACTTTTCTTCGACCGGGCGCGCGTCGGCGAGCAGCTCTACGAGCACGTCAGGCATGTCGTCGACATGGTGACGTTCGGTTTTCTCGCGCCGGTATTCTTCGCCTCCATCGGCTTGCAGTTAGACCTGGAGGCGGTGGTCGCGACCCCCATTTTTCTGGCCGCGCTGATCGTGATCGCCTTCCTTGGCAAGGTCTTCGGCGCCGGGCTGCCAGCCTATTGGAGCGGCTTCACCCGGCGGGAGTCTCTGGCCGTCGGCGTCGGCATGAGCGGCCGCGGTGCGGTGGAGATCGTGGTTGCGGGAATCGCGCTGCAGGCCGGCGTTTTCGCCACCCAGAAAGGCGAAGCGATTCTGGACAACATGTTCTCCGCTCTGGTGATCACGGCCGTGGCGACCACCATGCTGACGCCCGTGTTGCTGCGCCCCATTTGCCGCCGCTTGCCCGGTTTTCATACGCCGCGCGGCTATACCGACTAGCGCCTACTGCATGACCCGGGTCGGCACCTCTTTGAACTGAACCTGGTCGCGCACGGAACCCGGCACCGGCTCCGGGTGGATGTTCCAGGTCAGGGTGATGCGCGGGCGCTTGCCGAAGTAGGCGTTGACGTGATGGACGAGCTGCGCCGGAAAAATCAGCAGCGAGCCCTCCACCAGCGGCGGCAAATAGGGATTGGTGAGAAAGCCTTCCTGCAGGCGCGCGCAGACGTCGACGCGTGGGTCGACGATCGAAAAACGGCCGGAATATTCGCAGTCCGGGTCTTGCTCGCCGGGTTCCAGCAGATACAGCATGGAAGCGACGGTGCGGCGGTGGCTGTGCGGTCCGATCGACTCGCCTTCGCGGTAGATGTTCGCCCACATGGCGTCGACGTGCGCCTTCGGGGCGCCGATCACGCGCCGGAAGAGGGTCTTGGCGCGCTCGTTGATGAGCTGCATCTCCGGGAAATCCGGCCATTGGTCGGGCCGGCGCACCTTGACGCCGCCCAGGCAGCGGGTCGACGGCGGATTGTCCCGCCGGTTCACCGCCTCCTGCGCCAGGATCTTCTCCTTCAGCGCAGGGTGGTAGATCTGGTGGTCGGCGAAGGTGGTGAAACGCACAGCCTGCCCGACGCAGACGATCTCCTGCCCCGCGGGCCAAACGGGTATGTCCTGGTCGCCAATCCGGATGGTCTCGGGCGAGGTCGCCGGGTCCTGGTGCGCCGCGGTGTCTGTCATGGGCGAATCCTCCACCTTACGAGGGGCAGATGGCGTTGTCGCAAAGTTGCCCGCCGCGGGCAAGGGTCGGCGCGCGCCATCTCCGCGCGCACGTTGCATGCTAGCCGCCCGCGTCCCCGGGTATCAGCACCGCCGCGCCGCTCAGCCTGCCGTCGCGCAGATCGGAAAGCGCATCATTCGCGCGCGCCAGCGGATAGGTCGTCACCTGCGTCTTGACCGGAACCTCGGGGGCGAGCGCGAGGAATTCCTCGCCGTCGCGCCGGGTCAGGTTGGCGACCGACAGGAGCTTGCGCTCGCGCCACAGGATCTCATAGGGGAAGCTGGGAATGTCGCTCATATGAATGCCGGCCGAGACGACCGTGCCGCCCGGCGCCACCGCCCTCAGCGCCGTCGGCACCAGCGCGCCCACCGGCGCATAGATGATCGCGGCGTCCAGCTCCTCCGGCGGCGTGCTGTTGGAATCGCCCGCCCATACGGCGCCCAGCTCTCTTGCGAAGCTCTTGGCCCGGTCGTCGCCGGGGCGCACGAAGGCATAGACCTCGCGGCCCTGATGCCGGGCCACCTGCGCGACGATATGCGCGGCGGCGCCGAAGCCGTAGACGCCGAGCCGGCGGCCGTCGCCTGCCATCCTGAGCGAGCGGTAGCCGATCAGCCCGGCACAGAGCAGCGGCGCGGCTTCGGCATCGCTGTAGCCGCCGTGGACGGCAAAGCAGTAACGGGCGTCCGCCACGCAGTATTCCGCATAACCGCCGTCCAGCGTGTAGCCGGTGAACAGCGCGTTCTCGCAGAGATTCTCCTTATCCGCGCGGCAGAAGCGGCAGTCACCGCAGGTCCAGCCCAGCCACGGAATGCCGACGCGCTCGCCGGGCGAAAACCCCTCGACTCCCGGGCCCGCCTCCTCGACCCGTCCCACCACCTCGTGACCGGGTACCAGCGGCAGCTTCGGCTCCGTCAACTCGCCGTCGCAGACGTGCAGGTCCGTGCGGCAGACTCCGCACGCGCCAATGCGCACGAGCACCTGCCCTTCGCCCGGCCGGGGCCGCGAGAGCGTCCGCGGCTCCAGGGGCCGTTCAGCAGCTTCGAGCAGCATGGCGCGCATCGGCGTTTCGGATCCTCTCTCGATTTCGGGTTCGGCCGTTACAGCGCCGTTTGCGTTGGCTTCAATCAGTCGTATGGTGTCGCGTCGCCATCGGCGCGCAGTTTGGTGGCCGCCACCACACGGTCGCGAATGCGTTCCTGCCACTCGCGACCGCTCGCGTCCTGCCACCACACCACCGCGCCGCTGTAGGCCGGAAACTCGTACGGCTTGATGCCCGGGTTGCGGGTCGGATGCCACTCGGCCGCCAGGTCGGGAAACAGCCGCTTCAGCTGCGTGGTCGTGTCGACGCGCCCTGGAATCTCGCGCGGACCCGTCACCTCCTCGCCGTCTTCGTACCAGGCGTCCATCTTGCCCCAATAGAAGCCGAGGTAATCCTTCAACGCCGCAAGCTTCGGATCCGGATGGGCGTAGGTCCACACCGCGTTTTCCGCCTCCGCGTCGCCGACGGCGAGCGTCCAGTAGCTGGCGTGCCCCTTGTAGGGGCAATAGGTGTCGCGCTCGCTCGCCTTCAGGTGGCTCATGTCCACATCCGCGCGCGGCAGATAGTAGACGGGTGCATGGCCCAGCTCGTACATCACCCGGGCGTTGTCGGACTCTGCGATGACCTCCCCGGCGAAGACGACCTTTACGCGCGCCGGGACGGGGTCGAACCTCACCTCGTAATCGGGGTTGAGGTCCCACCCGCGTGGATCGCTTCCGGTCGTCTGGGCCATGGCTTTTCTCCTAGGGTTTCATGGTTCTCGGCGATTCGGCGCAGACCACTCACGGTCTCGCACGGCGCTTTGCTCGTCGGCCAATTCTGTGCGAGGCGGCCCCGGCTTCGCAAGGCGCCGGTCGGCGCGGCTGCTCAGTAGACCTCCGGCGCGAAGCGCGATGCATAGAGGAGGCTGGCAGCCCCGGGGTCGATTTCGTGAACCAGCACGCCGGGCTCGCCATAGGGCAGGTGGGAGAGACATTCGCCTTCCGGCGAGATAATGGCGGTGGCCGCCTCGGGATAGTTCAGCGCGTAGTTGACGCTGGCAAAGTAGATCGCGTTTTCCAGGCTGCGGCAGACCATCGCTTTCTCGTAGTAGGGAGAATCCGGGGCGCCCCAGGCCGCCATCCTTTGGCCTCGGCTCTGCCCGCCGGCCAGTGCGGGATGGAAGACGATGCGTGCGCCCCTGACCGCGGCCCAGCGGACCGATTCCGGATAACGCCAGCCTTCGTGGCAAATCGTCACCCCGAAGGGCACGCCGCCAACCTCGAAAAGCGTGCGTCCCTGGCCCGGCACGTAGAAATCGTCTTCCTCGGGCGCGATCTGATTCTTCGTCTGACAGCCCAGTATCTCGCCTTCGGACGAGATCACGAAAGCGGCGTTCAGCAGTCCCTCGGGACCGGGCCACTCCATCGGCAGGATCATGCAAATGCTGTGGGCGGCGGCCAGGCGGCAGGCTTCTTCACGTGCGGCGCGCAGCTTGCCGGGATCGTGCGCCTCCACCTCGAAGTCCTGCCCGCGCAGCCCCGGCACGTAGGTTTCCGGAAAGCAGACGATCGCCGCGCCTTGCGCCGCCGCCTCGGCCGTAAGCGTCTCGACCCAGGCCATGGCGCCCGCCACCGTGCCGGCGACGGGCGGCGCGGCCAACGCCAGCCTCACAGGTTGGGACCCCGGCCGGCGCCACGCTCCAGAACGCGCAGGCGCGAGAGCACCAGATCGCGGTCCAGATAAGTGCCCTGGAGGTGCCGGGGGCCGCTGTTGGGATCGAAGGCGGTGCGGCCATGCAGGACGCGGCGATTGTCGAAGGTCAGCATCTGCCCCGGCTGCAGACGCAGGCGCATCTCGAAGCGCGGTTCGCGCAGCATCCCTGCGAAGCGGCGGTAGGCCCGGTAGAAGCGGGACACCTGCGCCTCGGGCAGGCTGACGGCGTCCATGATCCACATGTTGAAACGGATGTCACGTAGGCGACCGCTGGCATCCAGCCCGATCACGGGCGCGCGGTGGGCAATGTCCTGCGCATCGTCGTGGAAGCGGAAATCCACCGGCGTCTCGCTCAGCACGAAGAAGTCCTCCGGCTGTTCCTCGCGAAGCGATTCGGCGACCCGGAAGCCGTCCACCAGGAAGGTGTCACCGCCTTCCGCCCCGTTTTCCAGACAATAGAGCAACTGATAGTCGGGCGGCCGCTCCCAGTTCGGCAGATCGACATGCGCCGCAAGGCCCAGCGCGGTATAGGCGCTGTTGTTCGGGTTCGGCTTGGAGCAAACGTCGAAGACGAGGCCGAAGTTGGTTCCGCGCGGCGGCGCGACCCGGCCGGCGACCTTCAGGATTTCGCCTTCGGTGAGCGGCGCGCCGGTCAGGAGCACCACGCCCTGTTCCAGCAGGTGACGCAGCCACGTGGCCACCGCCCCGTCGTCGCCCATGTAGTCGTCGTAACCGACGGCCGGCGGCTGCCGGAGGCTCGCCGCATCCCAGGTCCTCGCCGCGCCGCAGGGCGGGGTCGCCGCGCCGTCCGGACGAAACCGCCGGAGCCAGGAGGCCGGATAATGGCTGGTGTGCCCGCCCGGCTGCCAGACCACCGACAACGCGCCGTCGGCGGCAAGCGCGACGTGCGACGCGCTCAGCGAATCGGGCGCCTGCAGAATATCAAAGGTGCGCTCCAGCGTCTCGGCGTGCAGGCATTCGGCGCAGGGGCAGTTGTCGCGCAGCCAGAAGCGGTCCAGCAGCTGCTCTTGTCCGTCCTCCCAACGCAGGCGCACGCCCTCCGGCCGCGGTTCTGCATCTGCGATCCGGTCTCGCGCGATGGTTTTCATGGCGGCAGCGCCTCTGCGGTGAAATCGCCGCAGTTTGGACCGAAATTGCGGCCGTTTGGAAGGGGCGCGAAGCGCCACCTGCGTATTCTCAGCGAAGGGCGGGGCGGGGCAGAGAGGGTCCGGTTGCGCGCCGCGACCCTTGCCGCACGGCTTTGCCCGCCGCATATTCGCGGGAAGAGGCGGGAGCGCCCGCCCGAGAGCACAACGGGCAACCGCATGACCCAGAAGCCAGACAAGACAGCCGACGCGCAAGACGAGGTGCGCAGCCTGCGCAAGGCCGCGCCCAAGCAAGTTGATCAGGCGGTGCTGGACGAGTTCCTGGTGCGTCCCGATCCCGAGGACCCGCGCCTGACGCAGGCGGTGCGCGGGGTCGACCAGGACGGCCAGGCAATCGAGACGCGCGTGGTGATGGAACGGCCGCTGACGCTGTTCCTCAACGGCCAGGAGATCGTCACCATGATGACGATCGGCGACCATCCCGAATATCTGGCGCTCGGCTATCTGCTGAACCAGCACATGCTGCGCCAAGACGACGAGGTGGAAGGCGTCGACTACGACGAGGACCTGGACGTTGTCGTGGTGCGCACCGCCCGGGCGACGAACTACGAGGAAAAGCTGAAGAAGAAGATCCGTACCTCCGGCTGCGCGCAGGGGACGGTCTTTGGCGACCTGATGGAGAATTTCGAGAACGTGCGCCTTGACGCCGAGGCGCGCGTCCATACGTCCT
>JAWVYK010000105.1:0-9086 GCA_033722755.1 Rhodovibrionaceae bacterium
GCCGGGGTCCGTCACTCCGGAAGACCGGCCTTGCGCAGCCCGTCAAGATAGGGCTCGAGCCCGCCGGGATCCTTGGTCGGGAGCGTTCGCGTCAGGTAGGAGAGCGAGAGATCGGGCTTTGCCTCCAGGGCCTTTTCGACGGCCGCACGCGCCTCGTCGACGCGTCCAAGGTTGGCCAGGGCGCTGGCCAACGCGGCCCGCGGCCAATAGCCCTTGCCACGCGGGTTCTGGATCGTCTTGTGCGCCCAATGAAGCGCTTCCTCGTAGTCGCCAGAGAGAATGCAGGCCAGCGCATGCACGACGGTGGAGGCCCAGAGGATCGGATCGCGCGGACTCAGCCGTTCCGCCATCTCCAAGGATTCCTTGGCCTCTTCCAGCCGCCCGGCAAGCGTGAGCGCGAAGCCGAGCCCATGGTGGGATTGCGCGAAGCTGGGGTTGAGAGCGATCGCCGTATTGAGCGCGGCAATGGAATCGTCGTGCCGTGCCTTCAACATGTATATGCGTCCGGCCGCGAAATAGGCGATGGGGTCCTTGTCGTCCAGGGACAGAGCTTTGCGAGCCAAGGCCATGCCGGCGTTGAGGTTGCGTTCCGGGTCGTCGGACCAACCCATGATGACTTGCTGATACTGCACGTAGCTTCCGTAGGCGTAGGCCGACGCGAAATTGGGATCGAGATCCGTGGCCCGCTTCAGCAGGACCTCCGCTTCGAGCACGCCGTTTCGGTCAAAGCTCCACATGTGCCAGAGCCCGCGCTGATAGCACTCCCAGGCATCGAGGTTCTCCGGTGGCTTTCCAATGGCTCTTTCCCGCTCCACGGCGGAAAGCTCCGGCTCGACGGCGCCGACGATGGTGTGCGTCATCTCGTCCTGCAGCGCGAATATGTCGGACAGGTCGCGGTCGTAACGCTCCGCCCAGACGTGGTTGCCGCTGCTGGCATGGATGAGCTGCGCGGTGACCCGGACCCGGTTGCCGGCCTTGCGGACGCTGCCCTCCAGCACGTAGCGCACGCCAAGCTCCTCGGCCACCTGCTTCACGTTCACCGCCTGGCCCTTGTAGGTGAAGGTCGAATTGCGGGCGATCACGAAGAACCAGCGGATCTTCGACAGGGCGGTGATTATGTCCTCGGTGATGCCGTCGGCGAAGTACTCCTGCTCGGCATCGCCCGACATGTTCGTGAACGGCAGCACGGCGATCGACGGCTTCTTCGGCAAGGGCAGGGGCCCGGACGCGCTCGATGCGAAGGGGCCCGAAGACTGCCGCCGTGGCGCCCACTTCCACACGCGCACTTTCTGGTCCATGTTCTTCAGCGCCTGCTCGCCGAGGTCCTCGAAGACGATATCGAGCTTGCCCCTCAGATTCTGGTGCACCACGTCCGAGACGCAGAGTCCGCCGGGCTCGGCGATGCTCTCGAGGCGCGCGGCGATGTTGACGCCGTCGCCAAGGATGTCGGCGTCGTCGATGACGATGTCGCCCAGATTGATGCCCATGCGGTAATGGATGCGTGTCTTCTCCGGAACCTCGCCTTCGCGGTCCGGCATGGCGCGCTGGATTTCCGCGGCGCACTGCACCGCGTCGATGGCGCTGATGAATTCGACCAGCAGGCCGTCGCCCGTGGTTTTGACGATGCGTCCACCGTATTGCGAGATTTTCGGATCGATGAGCGCCGCGCGGTGCCGTTTCTGCCGCTCGATCGTGCCGTTTTCATCGGCAGCCATCAGCCGGCTATAACCGACCATATCCGCGGCAAGGACGGCAGCCAGCCGGCGTTCCATCGCATTTCTCCCTGGGCATGGATAATAGGATGGAAAAGAAGCCGAAATCTATGCGCCATTGACGCGGGAGAGCGCACCTATTCCCGGCGCACGCTTGCCATGGTCGCCACCCGCAGGCGCTGTGCGGCGATTTCGCTGCGCACGCGCAGAATCAGCAGGATCGCGTAGAAGGTCATGAAGCCCACCGCCATCAGCAGCAGCGGCCACAGCATGGAGCTGTGGATGGCCGGCGTTCCGATGCGCGAGATGCTGGCCGGCTGGTGCAGGGTGTTCCACCAGTCGACGGAATACTTGATGATCGGCACGTTGATGAATCCGACGAGCGCCAGAATCGCCGCCGACTTGCGGCCGCGCTCCGGGTCCTCGAAGGCGTTCACCAGCGCGATATAGCCGAGATAGAGGAAGAACAGGATCAGCATCGAGGTCAGCCGGGCGTCCCACACCCACCAGGTGCCCCAGGTCGGCTTGCCCCAGATCGACCCGGTGGCCAACGCCAGGAAGGCGAAAGCCGCGCCCACGGGCGCCGAGGCCTTGGCGGCAAGATCGGCCAGCGGATGCTTCCAGATCAACGATGCGGCGCTGGCTGCGGCCATCGCGGTATAGACGAACAGCGCCATCCACGCGGACGGCACGTGGACATACATGATGCGCACGCTCTCGCCTTGCTGATAGTCCGGCGGCGAGACGGCAAGACCGAGCACCAGGCCGCTGGCCATACACAGGCCGCAGACGGCGACCAGCCAGGGCATCAGGGTGCGGCCAAGCCTGAGAAACCGGCCGGGATTGGCGAAGCGGTGCAGGGAGCCGCGTTTGGGTGTCGCGCTTCTATCGGTCATGCCGCGGACAATCCTCCATTGCGGGCGCTTTTCCGGGCGCTTTTCCGGGCGCTTGGTATCTCATGCAAGCGCCTGTCGCAGCGCGGCACTCGCAGCCCAGGGCGAAAGCGGCAGGGCCAGCAAAAGTCCGGCGCCCAGGAAAAGGAGATACGGGGCGGCAGGCAGCTCGGCAAGCGTTGCGTCGACGGCCCCCATGCCGAAGATCAGCACCGGAATGTAAAGCGGCAGGATCAACAGCGGAATAAGCACACCGCCGCGGCGCGCGCCCAGGGTCAGCGCCGCCCCAATGGCGCCGACCAGGCTCAGCGTCGGAGTGCCGAGCGCCATCGAAAGCAGCAGCACCGGCAGCGCGTCGGCCGGCAGGCTGTAAAATATGGCGATCAGCGGCGCCGCGGCGATCAGCGGCAGACCCGTGCCGATCCAGTGCGCGGCGGTCTTTGCCAGAACGGAAATCCCGAGCGGCGTCGGCGAGAGCGCGATCACCTCGAGGCTGCCGTCTTCGTAATCCGCAAGAAACAGGCGCTCCAGCGACAGCAGCACGGCGAGCAGTGCCGTCACCCAGATCACGCCCGGGCCGATGCGGATCAGCAGGTTCGTCTCTGGCCCGATCGCGAAGGGGAAAAGTGTCGCCGTCAGCACGAAAAAGAAAACGATCATCGCCGCATCGCCGCGCTGGCGCAGCGCCAGCCGCAGGTCGCGCGCGACGATCCGCGAAAACGCGAACCAGAGGCCCGGCTCGCCGCCGGCGGCAGCGGGCCGCACGGCTGCGTCGTCCGCGGGCGCGCTCTGGGCGTTCACCAGGCCATCTCCAGCGGCGCATGGGCCCCGGCATCATCCACTGGCGCGAAGTCGTCGAGGTTGAGCCCCAGCGCTCCCTCCAGCGGCAAGGCTTGGTGCGTGGCCATGATAACGATGCCGCCGCTTTGCCGTCGCCGCTCCACGGCCTCGACAAGCGCATCCACCGAGGCCGCGTCCAGTCCGACGCTGGGCTCGTCCAGAAGCCAGAGGGGGGCAGGGGCCGCGAGCAGCCGGCTGAGGGCGAGGCGCCGGCGTTGGCCTTGCGAGAGCAGCCGCGCCGGCCGGTCGGAAATTGCTTGCAGACCGAAGAAGGCGAGCGCGTCACTCAGCCCTTGCATATCGCTGACCCCGCGCAGCGCACTGGCGAACGTCAGATTTTCCAGGACGCTGAGCGCCGGCTTCACTGCGTCCAGGTGGCCCAGATAGTGCAGACGCGCGTGGTGCGCCTCGCGATCGCGGAAAATGTCGGCGCCGTCCCACAGAATGCGCCCCGCCGCCGGGCGCAGCAGCCCGGCCATAACGCGCAGCAGGCTCGACTTGCCGGAACCGTTGGCGCCGCTGAGCACCAGGGCATCGCCCGGATCCAGTCCGAACGAGAGATCAGCGAACACCAGGCGCTCGCCGCGCAGGCACAGCAGGCTTTCTCCGAAAAAGGCGCTCATGGTCACCACGTGGTCGTTGCCGGCAGTCGCTCTTGAAGCGCTCAGAGCTTAAGAATTCGAATGCTGCGGTGCAATTACAAGCCGGCGCGCTCAATGCCCGGCGTCGTCGTCATGGCCGCGCCTGCTGCTGTAGAAAACCAGCGCCATCAACCCCCCGCCGAGCATCAGCGTCAGGATCGAGCCGCCGATCAGCGCCAGCATTCCGATCCAACTGATCTCCACATCGCCGATGCTGACCCAGAGGTAGATCGCGGTGCCAATTGCGATGGCAAGAGCGACGATGAAGGCAATAACGATAAGGGCCGTTTTCATGCCGCCTAGATGCGCCGTGGCGACCGGCGAGGCAAGGGCTAAATCCTGCTGCGTTGGCCTTGAGCGCCGGCCTTCCGATCCCCATAAAAATTCGCATCCGGGCTATTGAGCCCAAATCGAAGATGTTATATCAACACGCCTCGCTTTCCGCGGCTGTGGCGGAATTGGTAGACGCGCAGCGTTGAGGGCGCTGTGGGGGAAACCCCGTGGAGGTTCAAGTCCTCTCAGCCGCACCATCCCCGCCCGGCGCGGATGGCCCAGGCGAAAGCGAAGCCACGATGCGGATGTGGCGGAATTGGTAGACGCGCTAGCTTCAGGTGCTAGTGGCCGTAACGGCCGTGGGGGTTCGAGTCCCTCCATCCGCACCAGTGACATGCCGGTGAACACGAGAGCGAGGGCGCCGCTTGCGGCGCCTTTCAGCTTTCCGGCTGCCTGAGACACGCTCAGCCGCCCGAACTGCCGCGGCTTGCCGCGAGCGCCTTGTCCTCGACATGGATGCGGTGGGCGATCAGTCCCGCGTTCAGCAGCGTGAAGATCAGCGCCAGGGCCGCGGAACCGAAGACGAGCGGTAGGGCGGCGATCTCCAGAACCACGATCAGATAGTTGGGATGCCGCAGCCAGCGGTAGGGGCCGCGTGCCACCAGCTTGCGGCCCGGCATCGACAGCACCCGTGTCGACCAGTTAGGTCCCAGGCTGAGCAAGACCCAGACCCGCGCGCCCTGCAGCAGAACGAAGAGCCCAAGCCAGCCGAGGTGAATCGGCGCCGTTGCGGGCACCAGGAAGAAGAGGGAGGCGAGCCAGCCGCCGTGCAGGAGGACGAAGAGCGGGTAGTGCGCGGCGCCGTGTTCGAGCGCCCCGGCGGCTTTCAGCCGCTTCGTGTTGCGGTGGGAGACGACCAGTTCCGCGACCCGCTGGAGCGCGACCAGGAGAACAATCGCCTGCGGCCAGCCGACTTCCATCGCTACAGCTCGAGCAGCGAGAATCCGACCGAAAAGCCGGGGCCCAGCGCGGAGATCAAATGCCGCCCGTCCTTGCCGACCTCGAGCGCCCGGTCCAGCACGAAAAGCACGGTGGCCGCGGACATGTTGCCGTAGTCGCGCAGCACTTGGCGTGCATGCAGCATGCTGCCCTCGGCAAAACCCAAGGCCCGCTCCAGCGCCACGATCACCTTGGCCCCGCCGGGATGGCAGATGGCGCCGTTCAGATCGTCCAGACCCAGCCCCAGGGAAGCGAGGAAATCCCTGGCAGCGACGGCGAAATCCCGTTCGACGATCATCGGGATATCGCGGGAGAACAGCACGCCCAGGCCATCGTCCTCGACGTCCCAGCCCATGACGTCCAGACTGTCCGGCCAGGTATGCTCGCCCCAGGCGATCAGCTTTGCTGCGGCTGGCGAGGGCGCCGGCGTAGCGGCCACAGGCTCGGTCGAGATGACGGCGGCAGCCGCCCCGTCGCCGAAGAGCGCGGCGGCGACCACGTTGCTGTTCGAAGTGTCCTGAGGGCGGAACGTGAGCGCACAGAGCTCCACCACGACCATCAGCACACGGCTTCCCGGCTCGGCGCGCGCCATGGCCGCGGCCCGGTTCAGGCCGAGAACCCCGCCGGCGCAGCCGAGGCCGAAGACCGGCAGACGGACGACATCCGGGCGCAGGCCCAAGCGTCCGATCAGTCGGGAGTCGAGCGACGGCGTGGCGATGCCGGTTGTTGACAGGGCGATCACCTGGTCGACCTCGTCTGCCTGAAGGTTCGCCCGGGCGAGCGCTTTCGACGCGGCTGTCTCCGCAAGGTCCAGGGCGTGCCTCACATAGAGATCGTTGCGCTCCTTCCAGCCGACCGCTCGGGCATACCAGTCAAGCGGGACGCAGGAATAGCGGCGGCGGATGCCGGCGTTTTCGAACACTGGCAGAAGATGGGAAATATCCTTACCGTTGCTGGCGAAGATGGCCCGGACCCGTTCGCGCACCTCGGCCTGATCGAATTCGACCGGCGGCACCGCCGTGGCCGTGGACAGGATGCGCGGAGGCGGGTGCGCGCCGTTGGTGCTGCTTAGCATCACTTATTGTCCCGCAGGTTTGACAACGCGCAACCCAATAGAGGTCAAAACGCCGTGTTCGAAGGTTTCCGCCAGCAGCGATACTCCGTCGGCAAGATTGCGATCAACGCCCGCGTCGGTGGCTCGGGTCCGCCGGTGCTGCTGCTCCACGGTTATCCGCAGACGCACATGATGTGGCACAAGATCGCGCCGAGGCTAGCCGAGCGTTTCACGGTCGTCGCCGCCGACCTTCGCGGCTACGGCGACAGTGACAAGCCAGAGAGCGATCCACGCCACGAAGCCTATTCGAAGCGCAGCATGGCGCAGGATATGGTCGATTTGATGTCACGCTTGGGCTTCGACGGTTTCAGCGTTGTCGGCCACGACCGCGGCGCGCGGGTGACGCACCGCATGGCGCTCGACCATCCTGGCCGGGTAGAAAAGGCCGCCGTGCTGGATATCGCGCCAACGCGCACGATGTATCTGAAGACCGACATGGAGTTCGCCACGGCCTATTACCACTGGTTCTTCCTGATCCAGCCCTTCGATCTGCCGGAACGATTGATCGGCCACGATCCCGCGTATTTCCTCGAGAAGAAGATCGCCGCGTGGAGCCGGGTGGATGGCTGCTTCACCCCGGAGGCCGTGAACGAATACAAACGCTGTTTTTCGGATTCCGCGACGATTCATGCGAGTTGTGAGGACTACCGCGCGGCGGCGAGCATCGACCTGGAACACGACGAACAGGACCTCGACAGCAAGGTGGAATGCCCGCTTCTCGTTCTCTGGGGAGACCGCGGCGTGATCGAACGCTGCTACGACGTGCTCGAGGTCTGGCGCGAACGCGCGGCCGACGTACGGGGCAAACCGCTCGATTGCGGACACTTCCTGCCGGAGGAAGCGCCTGAGGAGACACTGGAAGAGTTGCTGGCCTTCCTGTAATTCTCCCAGCGTGGCGCGCTGATGCGCCGCGCAACACGGTGATCTGCTGCATGGCGAACGACGAAAGCCCGGAACAGACGCCAGACCAGGAAACGGAGGTCCGCGAGGGCTCTTCCGGTGGCGAGGAGCGCAAGCCTTCACGCATGGGCTTCCTGTTGCGCATGCGCGGCTATTTCTTTGCCGGCGTCTTGGTGACCGCACCGATCTCGATCACGATCTGGCTGACCTGGCAGTTCGTCAATTTCGTCGATTCCAAAGTCGAGCGGCTGCTGCCGCCGCAATGGAACCCCGAAACCTACCTGCCTATCGGCGTTCCCGGCATCGGCCTGGTGGTCGCCATTCTGTGCCTGGTGCTGATTGGCATGTTCGCGGCCGGCTACCTCGGGCGGGTCTTCATGCGCCTCAGCGAGCGCGCGCTCAACCGGGTGCCGGTTGTGCGCAGCGTCTATGGCGCGACCAAGCAGGTGTTCGAGACCGTACTGGCCCAGCGCGCAACCGCGTTCCGGCAGGTGGCAATGATCGAATATCCCTGCCGGGGCGTCTGGTCCATGGGTTTTGTCACCGGACGCACCATGGGCGAGGTGCAGAACCGACTGGCGCGCGAAGTCGTCACCATCTTCATTCCCGCCACGCCCAATCCGACCACGGGTTTTCTGCTCTTCGTGCCGCGCGAGGAGGTGCGTGTTCTCGACATGACCGTGGAACAGGGCCTGAAGATGCTGATTTCCGGGGGCATCCTGACGCCTCCGTCGCCCGCCGAAATCCAGGCACAGGACGAGGTGCGCTCTGCCGAGGACGAGCAGGAGGCGGCGGAGCGCGAGAGCGAACAGTTGGCGCCCGCCGGCACCTTGCCGGCGGAGGAAGCGCCCACCGGTGGACGGGCCCCGGAAGCCTCCGAGGCGCCCATGGCGGTGCATCCGGTGAGCCTGAAACCCGGGTTCCTGGCCCGGCTGAGAGCCTACTTTTTGGCTGGCGTGCTGGTTACCGCGCCCATCGCCATCACGATCTGGCTGGCCTGGGAGTTCATCAGCTATGTCGACGCGCAGGTTCAGCCGCTGCTGCCGCCCGTCTGGAATCCGCCGTTCTCGGTTCCCGGGCTGGGACTGCTGATCGTGATCGTCGGCCTCACCCTCATCGGCATGCTCACCGCGGGCCTGATCGGACGAACCCTGAACCGGGTGTATGACTGGCTGCTCAATTCGGTACCGGTGGTGCGCAGCATCTACGGCGCAACCAAACAGGTTCTCGAAGTCGTGCTGTCGGAGAAGTCGGATGCCTTCCGCGAGGTCGTCCTGTTCGAGTATCCGCGCCGCGGCTGCTGGGCGTTGGGCTTCATCACGGGCCGCACGCACGGCCAGGTGCAGGAGTTGACCACGGACACGGTCATCAATGTGTTCCTGCCGACGACGCCCAACCCCACGTCCGGTTTCCTGCTCTTCGTGCCCCGCCGGGATCTGACAGTGCTCGGCATGACCGTGGAGGAGGGCATCAAGATGGTGGTCTCCGGCGGCATAGTGACACCTGCGGACCGGCGGCCGTTGGCCGAGCAGCAGAGCCCGCGCATCGACGCCACGGCGGAACGCGCCCCGGCCAAGCTGCCGCAGCCGGAGTCAACGCCCGCCGCTGAGCCGCAGTCCGCCGACGGTTGATCCTTCACCAAAGAAAGCCCGCGCAAAGGCCCGGCATAGCCTTTGTGATCGACGGCAAATGCGCGTAAGCTGATATGCGGCCC
>JAWVYK010000106.1:0-9082 GCA_033722755.1 Rhodovibrionaceae bacterium
ATCGCCGTCGCCGTCGCCATCGCCATCGCCGTCGCCGTCGCCGTCGCCGTCGCCATCACCGTCGCCATCGCCATCGCCATCGCCGTCGCCATCGCCGTCGCCGTCGCCATCACCGCCGCCGCCGCCGCCGCCACCGCCGCCGCCGCCGGCGCTCGCCGTCGAGGCGCCTTCACCGCCCTGGGCGCCAACGCCGACGGGCACCGCCGGTGCGAACTGCAGGGTGTCGTTCCATTCGTCGAGATAGCTCTCGGTGCACGCCGTCAGCATGGAAAGCGCCAGCACGCTGGCCGACGCCATGAGGCCGGCACGGCGAATCGCGCCTCCAACAACGCTATGGAAGCGAACGTGGTCCCGAGCCGGTTGATCGTCCTTCGGAAGCGCGGCAAGACGCCCGCTGGCGGTCCTGTCACACCCCATCCCGCCGCTTGTCGTCGCGGCTTCATGCGTGTGTTTCATTTTATTTCCCAGAGGACAGAGTTTTGTCGTCCTGGGGAATATTGAGCATCAATTAACTTGTTAGAATCAACGGAGCATAAGTCTAGTCTCTAGGCTGGCTAGAAAATACCACTTAGGTAGTAGCGATAATACTTATCTTGATTCTGTCCCGATCGACGCGCTTTTCCGACAACTTTGCGCGCAGCGTTCGCGTACGCCGGGATGCCGCAATTTCGGCTACGCCTGCTCGAAACCGGACAGCACGCCGGCGGCGTTGATGCCAATTTCCCGCACGGCATAGCCGCCTTCCATGCAGAACAGCGTCGGGCGCCCCAGGCGAGCGATTGTCTCGCCGATTTTTGGAAAATCGGAACTTTCCAGACGGAACCTGGAAATCGGATCGCCGAAATAGGTATCCACACCCAGCGAAACCACCACAGCCTCCGCGCCAAATTCGGCGATGCGGCGGCAGGCTTCCTGCAGCGTTTCCAGATATGCCGCGGAATCGGTGCCCCAGGGCAGCGGAAAGTTGAGGTTCGCCCCTTCGCCTTCCTCCGCGCCGGTTTCGTCGGCATGACCGAGGAAGTAGGGGTACTCCTGCCGAGGGTCGGCATGGATGGATGCGACATAGACGTCCGGCCGGCGATAGAAGATCGCCTGCGTGCCGTTGCCGTGGTGGTAATCGACATCGAGGACGGCGACGCGCCCGGCGCCCCGGTCGCGGAAGGCCTGGGCGGCGATCGCCGCGTTGTTCAGGAAGCAGTAGCCGCCATAGGTGCCGGCGGCGGCATGGTGGCCCGGCGGCCGACACAGCGCGAAGGCGGCCCGGGCGCCGTCGGCAACCAATGCCTGGGCGCTGAGCGCGACCTGGGCGCTGGTTTGCGCCGCCTTCCAGGTGCCCGGCCCGATGGGTGTGCCGGCATCGAAGGAGTAGTGACCCAGCCGGCCGTCGATGTGGCTGGGCGCTGGGCCCTGCCGAAGGCCGCGCGCGGGCCAGACGAAGGGAAAGGCCTCGTCGGAGTCGTGCTCTGCGCGCCAGTCGTCCCAGGCGCTCGCAAGGAAGTCCAGGTAGTCGTCGTCATGGACGGCGGCCAGCGGCTCCAGTCCGAAGTCCTTGGGGGCGAGGATCTCTCCGAGGCCGGCCTCGCGCACAGCGGCCAGCACCATATCCGCGCGCTCGGGCTTCTCGAAGGCGGGAACCAGATCGCCGTCGGTCATCTCGCGCTTCGGCGCGTGGCTGCGGTGATCGTCGCTGTAGACGGTCTGCATCTCCAGCCCCTTGTTGGCGCGCCGCCGCCGCGGCTAGGCGTTGCTGTCGCCGACGATCTCGACGTGCTCGGCGCTCCAGGCGCCGGGCCACACCTCGGCGGCCCCGTTGCGCAGGGCGCGGATCGCGGCCACCGGCACCTCGGCGACGAGCATTGGCCCGGGTCCGTCGTCGAAGTCGCGCGGCGGCAGCCAGCCGGCCACGCCGGTCATGCCCAGCGGCTCCTCGCAGGGAAGGTAGACGGCGGCCGCGCCGGTGGTTGTCTCGCGCCCCTTGCGGGTTTCCCCCGCGCCGATCGAGCCGACCGCCAGGACGGCGGCCTGCAGCTCCACCGCCCGGGCCTTGGCGCAGCCGAAGACGCGCGAATGGCCGGATAGCTTCTCCGTCATCGAGGGCACCATCACAAGGTCGAGCTCCTCAGGGCCCAGCTTGGCGATCAGCGCCGGCATTTCCACGTCGAGGCAAATCGCCGTCGCCACGCGAAGGCCGCGCCAGTTGGTAATGGCGAGCTGGTTTCCGGTGGAAAGGTCCCAGGCCTGCGGGTTGCGTTCGCCCGGCGTGAGCACGAGCTTGTCCTGCTTGATCATCCGCCCATCAGGCAGAAACAGGTGCGCCCTGTTCAGGTACGGCGGCCGGCCGGGCTCGGGCGTCTCGGCGTGCACCGGCATGGTGCCGGCCAATAGCGCCATGCCGTGCTTGCGGGCAAGCCCGCCGATGGCGTCAAGGGCTTGCGGCGCCTGGTCGGCCATCCAGGCGATCTCCCCCGTCGCCGGCAGGTCGGGAGCGAAGGACAGCCATTGCTCCGCGCAGTATTCCGGCATCACCAGAAGGTCCGCGCCCCTGGCGCGCGCCTCGCCCATCTTCATGTCGACCATCTGCGCCCAGGCCTCGATGCCGTTGAGCGGCCGCGCCAGGTTGGTGGCCCAGAGAGCCACGGTCAGCGTCTCGGGCGCCTGTGACGCGTCGACTTGGGGATCGTTGTCGTTGGAGGACATGACGGGATCGGAATTCTATTGCATGGAAAAGCCGCGAACCGGATGCCGGCAACAAACTAGCTGGCATCCGGTTCGCTGATTCCAAGACCCGCGCGCCCGATTGACGTGCGGGCGCGGAGGTCTCTTAAGCTCCT
The DNA here is from genome assembly GCA_033722755.1 of Rhodovibrionaceae bacterium. GTDB lineage: Bacteria > Pseudomonadota > Alphaproteobacteria > Kiloniellales > Rhodovibrionaceae > JAWVYK01. The sequence goes on from JAWVYK010000106.1 coordinate 2,832, forward strand.
CAGTTCTTCAGGCTCGTCCAGACCTTGTCGCGCAGCTCCCGCGCCTTCGTCGAGCAGGAGGGCGACATAACCAGCCGCTGGCCGAATTCCGGCGGCATGTTGACGGCCGGGTCCGCCTTCAGGGTCTCGTTCAGATACTGGGAGGACCCGTTCAGCGCGTTCATATAACCGGTGTAATTGCTGGCCGCTGCCGCGTTCTTCGGGTCGAGCATCCAGTTGATGAAGGTCTTGGCGTTGTCGACATTGGGCGCGTCCTTGGGCACGACCATGTTGTCGGCCCAGAACGGCACGCCTTCCTGCGGGTAGAGGTAGATGACCGACGGCTTTTCCTTCTTCACGCGGTGCGCGGCGCCGTTCCACATGTGGTGCATGACGACCTCGCCGGCGATCATGCGGTCGATGGTGCCGGTGGAGGAATACATCGCCAGATGCGGCTTCTGCGCTTTCAGCAGATCCAGGATCTTCTGGGCCTCGGCCGGGTCCTCAGTGCAGTCGTCGATGCCGAGGTAATAGGCGGCGGCGCTGTACATCTCGGCCTGCGAATTGAGCGCGGCAATCTGGCCCTTGAGGCCATCGCGCGGCTCGAAGAACTCCTTCCAGGTATGCGCCAGCTCGGCATCAATGCGCGAGGCGTCGTAGGCCAAGCCCGTGGTGCCCCACATGTAGGGCGCGGAGTAGGCCCGCTCGGGGTCGTAGTAGGGCGCGTCGTGCGGCGCGGCCACGTTCTTGAAGTTCGGCATCGACGCGGCGTCGATCTTCTGCAAGAGCCCGTCGTTGATCATGATCTCGACCATGTAGTCCGACGGAAAGGCCACGTCGTAGCCGGCGGCGCCGGCCTGCAGCTTGGCCAGAAGGTCGTCGTTCGAGGCATAGGTGTCGAGCGTCACCTTGATGCCGGTGTCCTTCTCGAACGTCTCGATCAGGTCCGGCGGGAAGTAGTTCGACCAGTTGTAGAGGAAAAGCTCGTTCGCCTTGGCGGCGGTCAAGGCCGGGGCAACGAGCAGTATCGCGGCAGCCATTCGCAGCATGAGCTTGCGAAGCATGGGGTCCTCCCTTTCCTAATCTCGTGCTTTGGTTTTTGGACGATTGAACGCTTTTGAGTCTCTGCAGGTTTCCCGCCTCACGTCAAGCCGGGCTCAGTCGCGACGCAAGCGGCCCACGAGAAAAGACAGGGAAACGAAGAGGATGGAGACCACGAGCATGAGCGCGCTGATGGCATTCACCTCCGGCGTAATGCCCATGCGAATCATGCCGAAAATGTAGACCGGCAGCGTCGTCGCCCCGGCCCCGGCGACGAAATAGGTGATGACGAAGTCGTCCAGCGAGATGATGAAGGCCAGCATCGCGCCAGAGAGAATGCCCGGCCAGAGCAGCGGCAGCGTCACGCGCAGGAAGGTGCGCCACTCGTCGGCATAGAGGTCGGCGGCCGCCTCGCGCAGGGCCGGGTCCATGCCTTCCAGGCGTGCGCGGATCGGCAGGTAGGCGAAGGGCACGCAGAATACCGTGTGCCCGATGATGACCGTGATCAGCCCCAGCGGAAGGCCGATCAGCACGAAGAACAGCAGCGTCGCCACCGCGGTGACGATCTCCGGCACGACAAGCGGCAGGGCGAGCAGCGCGTTGAAGGCGTTCTGCCCGCGAAAGCGGGCGCGGGCCATGACGATGGCCGCCGGGGTCGCCGCGGCCGTGGCGAGCAGCATGGCGCTGACGGCGATGATCAGCGAATTGCGCGCCGCGCGCAGGATATCGTCGTTGCCCAGCACATTGGCGTACCAGTCCAGCGAAAAGCCGGTCCAGATGGTCACCACCCGGTTCTCGTTGAAGGACAGGATCAGCAGGATCAGGATCGGCAGGTAGAGGTAGGTGAAGAAGACGACAGCCACCGGCCGGATGCCGGCGAAGCGCCACAGCGGATTGCCTCTCGGTGCCTGCATCGCTGTCTCCTCACTCCGATCCCGGCGGCCGGCGGAACCGCAGGGCATAGACCGTCATGGCGATCAGCACGATGGCCAGCAGCGCGAAGGCCAGCGCCGCGCCGAAGGGCCAGTTCCGCGCCGCGCCGAACTGGTTCTGGATCAGGTTGCCGATCATCAGCGTCTTCGAGCCGCCCAGCAGCTCGGGCGTCACGTACGCCCCAAGGCAGGGCACGAAGACCAGGATGCAGCCGGCCACGATGCCGGGCGTGGCCAGCGGGATGATGATGCGTCTGAGCGCGCGCCAGCGGTCGGCCCCCAGGTCGAAGGCCGCCTCCACCAGGCGCAGGTCGATCTTCTCCAGGCTCGTATAGATGGGCAGCACCATGAACGGCAGGAACGAGTAGGTGAGCCCGAAGCCGATGGCGTAGGGCGTGTAGAGCAGCGAGAACGGCTCCTCGGTAAAGCCCAGCCAACGCGAGGTCGCGTCCACGAGCCCATTGGCGCGCAGCAGCAAGATCCAGGTGTAGTTACGCACCAGCAGGTTGGTCCAGAAGGGAATGGTGACCAGGAAGACCAGCAGGTTGCGGTAGCGCTCGGGCTGCAGCGCCATGTAGAAGGCGGTGGGAAAGCCGACCAGAAGCGCCAGCACGACCGTCGTGATCGACAGCCAGAACGAGCGTGCGAAGATCTGCAGGTAGTCGGTGTCGACGCTGAGCGTGCCGTCGAGGTTGCGCTCGAACAGGAAGCGCACGTAGGCCTGGGAGGAATATTCCGTCCATTTGACACCGCCGTACTGGCCCTGCTCGAGGACCGAGACGTACGCCATCAACAGCAACGGCAGCAGCATGAAAACGCCGATGATGGCGATGGCCGGGGCGAGCCCGAAAAGCCGGCCCGCCGCAGGTCTGGCACGGAAGCCCCCGGCGATCGCTTTCGCCGAGCTCAAAGCGTCCACGGGGTCGCTGCGGGCCATCAGTCCGCCAGGACCCTGACGGCGTCGGCCGGCACCTGGACGCCCACGGCCTGTCCCGATTCGAATGTCCGCTGCGCGCCTTCGCGGTTCTGTACGCGCACGATGAAGCGGCTCTGCTGTCCCAGGCGCAGGTGATAGATCGTATCGGTGCCGAAATAGACCACGTCCTCGACCCGCGCGCTGATCTCCGCCTGCTCGTCCTCTGCCACCAGGATCGCGCGCTCGGGGCGGACAGCGACCGTCACGCGCTCGCCGGCGGCGTGGCCGTTCAGCTCCCCGACGCTCAGCCGCCCGCCGTCGTCGAGGCGGATGCTGCCCCGGCCCTCCGCCTCATCGATCTGGCCTTCCAGAAAGTTCGTCTCGCCGATGAAGTCGGCGACGAAGCGCCGGGTCGGATGCTCGTAAATCTCCGTGGGCGTGCCAAGCTGCAGGATCTTGCCGTCCTTCATCACCGCCACCCGGTCCGACATGGTCAGCGCCTCGCCCTGGTCGTGGGTGACGAAGACGAAGGTGATGCCGGTCTCCCACTGCAGGCGTTTCAATTCGATCTGCATCTCCTTGCGCAGCTTCAGGTCCAGCGCCGAAAGCGGCTCGTCCAGCAGCAGCACCTTGGGCCGGTTGGCAAGCGCGCGCGCCAGCGCCACGCGCTGCTGCTGCCCGCCGGACAGCTGCGAGGGTTTGCGTTTGCCGTAGCCGCCGAGCTTGACCAGCTCCAGCACCTCATCGACGCGCCGGCTGATCTGGTCGGGTTCGCCGCCCTGCATCTCCAGGCCGAAGGCGACGTTGCCGGCGACCGTCATGTGCGGAAACAGCGCATAGCTCTGGAACACCGTGTTGACCGGCCGGCGGAAGGGCGGAAGCTTCTCCAGCGCCTGTCCGTCCAGCTTGATGGTGCCGGCCGTCGGCTGCTCGAAGCCGGCGATCAGGCGCAGCAGCGTCGTCTTGCCGCAGCCCGACGGGCCGAGCAGGGTGAAGAACTCGTTCTCGCGGATGGTGACGCTCACATCGTCGAGCGCGCGCACGACCTCCGGCCCGCTGCCGAAGGTCTTGGTGATGTTGACGGCTTCGATGCGCCCGGCGTGTGCCACGCACGGCTCCCCCGAGAGTGGAAGTCGGCTGCAAGGCTAGCCGCCCCCGCGCCGCGGGCTCAAGTGGTATTACCGGCCGCGCCGTCTTCGAGGCTTATTCCGGCGCCCGCAGGCCCGGATGGGCGGCGACGCGCGCCTCGATGGCGTCCCAGATCATCGATTCGATGGAGATCTCCTCGAAACGGTCGATCTCCTGGATGCCGGTGGGCGAGGTGACGTTGATCTCGGTCAGATAGCCGCCGATCACGTCGATGCCGACGAAGATCAGGCCGTGATCGGCCAGGATCGGGCCGATGGCCTCGCAGATGTCGCGGTCGCGCGCGCTGAGCTCCGCCTTGGCCGCCCGACCGCCGGCGTGAATGTTGGGCCGCGCGTCGCCTTCGGTAGGAATCCTGTTGACCGCGCCCTCCGCCTTGACCTCTAAGAGGTTGATCCGCTTGTCGCCCTGGCGGATCTCCGGCAGGTAGCGCTGCACCATGATCGGCTCGCGGTAGATGCGCGTGAACATCTCCAGAAGCGCGTTCAGGTTCTCGTCGTTCTCCGTGATGCGGAAGATGTCGGCCCCGCCGTTGCCGAACAGCGGCTTCAGGATGATGTCCTTGTGGGCCTTGCGGAACTCGAAAATCTCGCGCTTCGACGAGCTGATGATCGTCGGCGGCATGAAGTCCGCGAACTGCGTGACGAAGAGCTTTTCCGGCGCGTTGCGCACGTGGAACGGGTCATTGACCACCAGCGTGTCGGGATGGACGTGCTCCAGCAGGTGGGTGGCCGTGATGTAGGCCATGTCGAAGGGCGGGTCCTGGCGCATCAGCACCACGTCCATGGCGGCCAGATCGACGATCTGATAGTCGCCAACCGAGAAGTGGTTGCCGCGCTCGCGCCGCACCTCCAGCGGCTGCGCCCAGGCGTAGAGGCGGCCGTCGCGGAAGGTCAGCTCGTGACTGAGATAGTAGAGCAACCCGTGGCCGCGGCGCTGCGCCTCCAGCGCCAGGACGAAGGTGCTGTCGGCTTCGATGTCGATGTCCGCGATGACGTCCATCTGTATGGCGACGGCAAGGCTCATTTGCTTGTGCGGTCCTCTTCTTGTCGGGGCTTCTGTCGGACCGGTCGACGCCGGAAGTCCGAGGCCGGCAGACTAGCGCCGCCCGCCGCCCCGCGTCAGCCGTATTCTGCGCCGGCCTTGCCGCGGCGCCGGGCAGCGGCTCAGTTCAGCCGCTTGCGAAGGTTCGAAAGCAATTCCGCGGCCTCGTGCCGGCGGCTGTCGCCCGCCTCGGCCAGTTCGAGGTAGTTCTCCAGCGCCAGTGCCGCCGCGCGCAGGTTCTCCAGATGGGCGTGGATCAGCCCGGCCTCGCGCCAGAGCTGCGCGTGCGCCGGCGCGAACATCAGCATGGTCTCCACGACCTCCACGGCTTCGGCCGGCTGCTGCCGCCGCATGAGGCGGAGTTTCAGGTTGTTCTGCAGACGCAGAAGGACGTCCCGGTTGCCCAGCGGCTCATAATGCTCGGGCTGCAGTTCGGCCTCATTGCCGGCGAGCGTCTTCAGAAGCGCCCGCAAATCCGCGGTCTGCCGAATCGCGCCGCCGTGGAAGGGGTCCAGGATTGCACGCGCGCCGTCCAGCTCCAGGCGCAGGAGGAAATGTCCGGGGAAGTTCAGCCCCTCGATGTGCCATCCCTGCGCGCGGCCGGCATGGATGAAAAGGATGCCAAGCGCGACCGGCAGGCCCATACGCCGGTCGATCACGCGCATCAGGTCGGCGTTCTCCAGGTCGTCGTAGGTCTCTTCATCGCCGCTGTAGCCATACCGTCCGGCGATCACCTGCGACAGCGTTTCCGCCCGCGCGTTCAGGTCTTCGCCGGCCGCCGCCCGAGCGCCGAGGTCGGCGACGTCGCGGGCCAGCAGCGACAGGTGGTGCTCGTAGCGCATCAGATCGGCGCCCGGCCGCGCCAGACCGGCCAGCGCCAGGGCGCCCGCCGCCAGGTCGATCTCCTCGTCCGGCTGGCCGCCTATGCGCCGCAGCCAGGCCACCATGTCGGCCCGGCTGCTGCGCCGGATGCCGCTTTGCGAAAGCGCTGTCTCGGTTATGCCCATAAACGGTCTCGTCGGTCCTTTCACGGGCCCGGCTTGCCGGGCGCCTGCGGGCGTGCCCGCTATTCGCCCGCCGCCGCAGCGCCGGCCGGCTGCTTGACCCGCACGTAGCTCACCACACGCTGGACATAGGGCAGATTGCGGGCATGCGCCACCACGCGTTCCAGCTCGGCCGCGCTTTGCGCCACG
>JAWVYK010000107.1:0-9044 GCA_033722755.1 Rhodovibrionaceae bacterium
AATGCGGCCGACAGGCCCGTGTATCCACCCCCGACAATGCAGACGTCGGCGCGCGCATCGCCGTCCAGGGCAGCGTAGGAAGGCAGCTTGCCCACGGTAGCGAGATAGTAGCTTTCAGGATGCGGCTTTGCGGTCATGCGGCTCCTCGTTCCCAGTCCTCGGCTGTGGTCGCCCGGCGCGCTGCGCTTGTCAGGCGCGGTGGGGCCGGTGTAGCCATTAGGCGCCCTGCGTCCAAGACGGCTCGCCCGAGTCCCCTGCGGCCGCCGGGCGGGATTTCCTTAGCGCCATCTTTCGAAGAGCAGCTTCCCATGAGCGACAGCTCCGACGTCAAGAAAATCGAGACTTTCATCAAGGAACACGGGATCGAGGAGGTCGAGACGCTGGTCCCGGACATGGCCGGCATAGCCCGCGGCAAAATCCTGCCCGCCGCCAAGTTTCTCAGGGGCATGACGGAGGCCGGGCTGCGTATTCCGGAGGCCGTCTTCATCCAGACGGTGAACGGCGAATACCCGATGTCGCGCACCAGCGTCGTCGACCCCGGCAGCCAGGACGTCTACCTGATCCCGGACGCCGGAACCATTCGGGTGGTGCCTTGGTACGAGGAACCGACGGCGCAGGTCATCTGCGATGCACACTTCTTCGATAACGCCGGGCCGGTGGAGATCGCCACCCGGCAGTTGTTGCGCCGCATCTGCGGGCTGTTCGAGGAGGCCGGATGGCAACCCGTCGTGGCGCCCGAGCTGGAGTTCTATCTGGTCGAGCGCAACACCGATCCGGACTACCCACTGGAGCCCCCGGTCGGACGCTCGGGCCGGCGGGAAACCTCGCGCCAGGCCTACGGCGTCGATGCGGTCAACGAATTCGATCCGCTCTTCGAGGAGGTCTACGACTTCTGCGAGGCGCAAGGCATCGATATCGACACCCTGACCCACGAGGCCGGGGCGGCACAGATGGAGATGAACTTCAACCACGGCGGCCCGCTCGAGCTGGCCGACCAGACCTTCCTCTTCAAGCGCACGGTGCGCGAGGCCGCCTTGCGGCACAACGTCTACGCCACCTTCATGGCCAAGCCGATGGAGCGGGAACCGGGAAGCTCGCTGCACATTCACCAGTCGATCCTCGATGCCAAGACCGGCAAGAGCCTGTTCGGCGCCAAGAACGGATCGGACACCAAGCTGTTCAGATCCTACATCGCCGGCCTGCAGCGCTACCTGCCGGCGGTGATGCCGCTGCTCGCGCCCAACGTGAACGCCTACCGGCGGCTGCGTCCGCATATGGACGCGCCAATCAACACGCACTGGGGCTACGACAACCGCACCGTCGGCTTCCGGGTTCCGCATTCCGAGCCGCAAGCCCGGCGGGTGGAGAACCGGGTCGCCGGCGCCGACGCCAATCCCTATCTCGCGATCGCCGCATCTCTGGCCTGCGGCTATCTGGGCGTGAAAGAAAAGCTTGAGCCAACCAAGCCCATCGAGGGCAGCGGCTACCGCCTGGCGCACACCCTGCCGCGCACGCTCTACGACGCGCTTTACCGGCTGAACGGCTCGAAGCCGCTCAAGCAGGTGCTGGGCGAGGATTTCGTTGACGCACTGACGGCCGTGAAGAACGCCGAACTCGACGCCTACCAGGCGGTCATCTCCTCCTGGGAGCGCGAGCACCTTCTGCTCAACGTCTAGGCACTCTCGCTCCTAGGCATCGAGCGGCGCGATCAGCCTCTGGCCGGGTACGCGGATGCCGCCGCGCAACCGCCCCGGCGCCACGGTCCCATACCGCTCGGCGAAGGCCTCCGGCAGGGGCCGGCCGTTCGGCGTCGACAGCCATAGCCGCAGCAGATGGCGCCTGCGTTCCGGCTCTGGCCAATCCTCATAGGCCGTGCGCGCATGCAGAATCTGATGATTGTGCAGAAACTGTATGTCGCCTGGCTCGAAGGCCATGCGCAACTGGAACTCATCGCTGTTCGCCAGATCGTCGAGCAGGTCCATCGCCTCCACCTGCTCAGGCGTGAGTGGCGGCACATGGGCATGGCGCTGCGCGGCCTCGATGAAATCGCGGGCGTAGATGCATGTGATCCGGCCGCCGTGGCGATGATAGATGGCAAGCTCGTAGGTCGGACCCTTTCCTTCCGGAATCTCGCCCTTGCGATCGACGTGGAAGGGCCCACAGAGAACCTCGGCCAGGTCGGGTCGCCGGGCCTCGATTTCGCGAAAGATCGCGGTGGAGGACGCGATGGCCGAAAGCCCGCCGCGCCGCGCCTTCTGCAGGCAAAGCAGGCCGACCATATCGGCGGAGTCCGTGTGGAAGAGATGGCGCGCGCTGGTCTGGTAGATGCGGTTGTCGGGATCGGCGGGATCGAGGCCCAGGTCCTTTACGTGGCCGAGTAGATGTCCCATGCGGTTCTGCGGAACCGGCACGCCGAAGTAGCAGCCGATGCCATAGAACGCCCGCGCCGAGGTTTCCCTGTCCCAGCGCTCCACTGGCAGGCCGCGCAGCAGCACGAAGCCCCTGCCCTCCACCACGTCCGCCGCGATCTCGGCCAAGCGCGCGCCAAGCGAGGGCAGCGGAAAGCGCTGCCGGTCGAGCGCGACGAGGTCGACGTGGCGGCCGGCCTCCACGGCCGCCTCGATTTCGGCGGCCTCGGCGTCGGTGAAGCGCACGATCCAGTCGTCGCGCGCGGCCATCTCCGGCCCGCGCCATTCCGCCGGGCTGCGCTGCACCGCCGTGTTCGCCGCCTCGCTCTGTGTTCGCGCCGCCATCGGCTCTCTCCATTCGCGTCCGGATGTCGCCTGTCGCCCGAATGGTAATTCTCCACCGCTCGGCATTCCAGCGCTTCCAGGGGCGCACGGCGCTATGGCGGCCTGCGCCAGGCTCTGCTATCAGGTAGCCATGCACGCTTTCGTTCGCATCGATACCAGGACGCCGCGCTGGTCAGCCGACGGGCCGCGCACGCGTTGGGACGAGCTTCTGATCCTCTGCGCGCGCATCGGCTATAACCCCTAAGCCTCCGAACGAACATCCCGGTATCCGTGGAAAGGCCAGGCGCCTTTTATCACGCTATTTCAATATTTAAAGAGAGTTCGTTCAAATGTCATCGCAACCGCTGAGAAATTCGACCACCCGCTGGCGGAGGGCCGACACGGCTCATCACCTGCACCCCTTCACCGACTACAAGGCACTGGCCAGTGAGGGCAGCCGGATCATCACCGCCGCCCAAGGCGTCTGGCTGGAAGATTCGGAAGGCGCGCGCATTCTCGACGGCATGGCGGGGTTGTGGAACGTCAACGTCGGCTACGGCCGCTCGGAACTGGCCGAGGCGGCCTACAAGCAGATGCTGGACCTGCCCTACTACAACACCTTCTTCAAAACGGCGACGCCGCCGGCCATCGAGCTGGCGGAGAAGCTGGCACAGATCACGCCGGAGGGCCTCGACTACGTCTTCTTCGGCTCCTCCGGCTCGGAGAGCAACGACACCGTCGTGCGGCTGGTGCGCTACTACTGGCAGCTCATGGACAAGCCCGAGAAGAAGACGATCATAAGCCGCACCTACGCCTATCACGGCTCCACCATGGCCGGAGCCAGCCTGGGCGGCATGGCGCCGATGCATGCGCAGACCGACATGCCCCTGCCGCACATCGAGCATGTGATGGCGCCCTATTGGTACGACTTCGGCGAGGACCTTTCGCCCGCGGAGTTCGGCCGCAAGGCCGCCGCGGCCGTGGAGGAGAAGATCCTCGAGCTGGGCGCCGACAAGGTCGCCGCCTTCATCGGCGAGCCGGTGATGGGCGCCGGCGGCGTGCTGATCCCGCCGGAGACGTACTGGCCCGAAGTGCAGCGCATCTGCGAGAAGCACGACGTGCTGATGATCGTCGACGAGGTGATCTGCGGTTTCGGGCGCACAGGCGAGTGGTTCGCCAGCGATCATTACGGCCTTAAGCCCGACGTCATGACGCTCGCCAAGGGGATCACCTCCGGCTACCAGCCGCTGTCGGCGGTCATGGTGGGCCGGCGCATCGCCGAGGCGCTGTTCGAGAAGGGCGGTGAGTTCTTCCACGGCTACACCTATTCGGGCCATCCGGTGTGCTGCGCCGTGGGCCTGAAGAACATCGAGATCATGCAGCGCGAAGGCCTGGTGGAGAAGGTGCGCGAGGAGACCGCGCCGCACTTGGCCCGGCGGCTGAAGGAACTGGAGGACCATCCGCTGGTGGGCGAGGTGCGCTCGCTTGGCCTGCTGGGCGCCATCGAGCTCGTGAAGAACAAGGAGACGCGCACCCGCTTCGAGCCCGAAGGCCACGCCGGCGGGCTGTGCCGCGACCACTGCTTCGAGCGCAACGTCATCCTGCGCGCGGTGCGCGACGTGATGGTGATGTCCCCGCCGCTTGTGATCTCCACCGAGGAGATCGACGAGCTGCTGGCGCGCACCCGCGAGGCCCTGGACGCCACGGCGAAGGACCTGGGCGCGGCCTGAGCCTCCCGCGCGGGCAAGGGAAGCCACTGGCCCCCTTGTCGGTTGCGCGGCAAGGGCTATCGTCTGAGCCCGGAGCGGCCTTCCGCCGCGCCCGGCCGAGAGGGGAACCGGATGAGCTCTGGCGGCAAGGCGAAGTCGAAAAAGGCGGCGAAGGCGGCGGAGGAGCCCTGGCTGAAGGCGGAGTTGCGCAAGCTCTACCAGGGACGCAGCAAGCGTGCCGTGCGCTTCCGGTACGGCCTCATCGCCTTTGATATCGTCACCATCACGTTCTTCGTGGTCTCTTCGGTATTGGAGACGACGACCGCGCTGCTGATCGTCGACTTCTCGATCGCCGCGGTTCTGATCGCCGACTTCGCGGCGCGGCTGTGGATCGCACGCTCGCGCCCGCGCTTCCTGTTCAACATCGTCACCGCCGCCGACATCATTGTCATCGCCACGCTGCTGGCCCCCGCGTTCACAGAGAATTTCGCCTTCCTGCGGGTGCTGCGCGCGCTCAGGCTTTTGCGCTCCTACCATGTGCTGCGCGACCTGCGGGGGCGCTACCCCTTCGTCAAGCGCAACGAGGAGCTGCTGCAGTCGATTCTCAACCTGGCCGTCTTCATCTTCGTTGTGACCGCCCTGGTCTACGTCTTCCAGGTCGAGGAGAATCCCCAGATCGGCACCTATCTGGACGCGCTCTATTTCACCGTCACGACCCTGACCACGACCGGCTTCGGCGACATCACGCTGCAGGGGCCGGCCGGTCGTCTGCTGGCCGTCGTCATCATGGTGCTGGGCGTGGCGCTGTTCCTGCGCCTGGTGCAGACCATCTTCCGGCCGCAGAAGGTGCACGTCCGCTGCCCCGACTGCGGGCTGAACCGGCACGACCCCGACGCCGTGCACTGCAAGCACTGCGGGCGCGTCGTCAATATCGAGACGGAGGGCGACTAGACAGCTCGCTCGCAAACCGTCGGCCGATGATTGGCCCGTGAAGGCACCGCGGAAGTCGGCGATCACGCCGCGGCGTGCGTCGTGCTATATCGTCTTCGCAGCACGCAGAGTCGAAAAGGTCGCGTTTTGAAAATCATCGAAAACTTCCATCATGAAGTCCGTGTCATCGAAAACGTCATGATCCCGATGCCGGACGGTTGCCGGCTGGCCGCCCGCATTTGGCTTCCGCTGGACGCCGAAGCCCGGCCGGTGCCCGCGCTGCTGGAATACATGCCGTATCGCAAGCGCGATTTCACGCGGCCGCGCGACGAGCCGCTGCACCACTATTTCGCCGGCCACGGCTATGCCTCGATCCGCCTGGACCTGCGGGGCAGTGGCGATTCCGACGGCCTGCTGCTTGACGAGTATATCGAGCAGGAGCAGGACGACGCGCTCGCGGCGATCGAATGGATCGTCGCGCAGCCCTGGTGCTCCGGCGAGGTGGGGATGTTCGGGATCTCCTGGGGCGGCTTCAACTCGCTTCAGGTTGCCGCCAGGCGCCCCGCGGCCCTGAAGGCCATCGTCACCCTCTGCTCGACAGACGACCGCTATGCCGACGACGCCCACTACGCCGGCGGATGCCTTCTCAATCACAATCTCGACTGGGGCTCCGTGTTCCTGACATCGGCCAATTGCCCTCCCGATCCGGAGATCGTGGGCGAGCGTTGGCGGGACGTTTGGCGCTACCGCCTGGAGAACGCCACGCTTTATCCGGCCTTATGGATGCGACATCCCCACCGGGACAGCTATTGGCAGCATGGTTCCGTTTGCGAGGATTTCGATGCAATCGAGTGCGCCGTCTATGCGGTGGGAGGCTGGGCCGATGGCTATTCCAACGCCATCCTTCGCCTGATGGCCGGCCTGAGCTGCCCGCGCAAGGCACTGATCGGTCCCTGGTCGCACGGCTTTCCGCATGTCGCCTGGCCGGGGCCCAACATCGGATTTCTACAGGAGATGCTGCGCTGGTGGGATTACTGGCTGAAAGGCATCGACACCGGAATCATGGACGAGCCGCAAATCCGGGCCTGGATGGAAGAATACCTTGCCCCCGCTCCCGTCGCGAGGGTGCATCCAGGCTCCTGGATTGCAGAATCCGCCTGGCCGTCGCCGCGTATCACGCCGCGACGTCTGCACCTCAATGTGCTTGCCTTGGCCGAGCGCGCCGATCCCGAAGACAGAATGCGCATCCGCTCCCCGCAGACCACGGGCCTCGGCGCAGGTGACTGGTACGGCTTCGGCGCAGAGGGCGAATCTCCGATCGACCAGCGGGAAGACGACGGCAAGTCGCTCGTGTTCGACTCGGACCCGCTCGAGGAGCGGACCTGCATTTTCGGCTCTCCGACGGCAACGCTTGAGTTGTCGGTGGACCGTCCACTCGCCATGCTCGCGGTGCGGCTCTGCGACGTGGCGCCCGACGGTGCGTCCTCCCGGGTCAGCTATGGCCTGCTCAATCTTGCCCACCGCGAAAGTCACGAGCACCCGCAGCCCCTGGAGCCGCACAAGCGTTATCGCGTGAGCGTGCAGTTGAAGGACATCGCTTATGCCTTCGCACCGGGACACACGATCCGGCTGGCCGTTTCCACCAGCTACTGGCCACTGGCGTGGCCGGCGCCCGAGCCGGTGCGGCTGACGCTCTACACCGGCGTAAGCCACCTGGAGCTTCCCGAGAGGGCGCCGCAGGCCGAAGATGCGGAGTTGCGGGAGTTTCCGCCGCCGGAACGCGGGCCCGCCCCGGAGCTGACCGAGTTGCGGTCCGAGCCGCTCAAACGCACGATCGAGCGCGAGCTGACGACCAACGAGACGATCTACCGGGTCAGAAGCGACGGCGGCGACTTTGGCGGCGCCACGCTCGCGCGGATCGAAGATATCGACCTCACGGTGGGTTATTCGGTCGTCAAGACCTACCGCATCCATGATTACGATCCCACATATGCGACCGCAATCATGGAACAAACGACCGTGCATGGCCGCGGCCAATGGTCGACGCGCCTGGAATGGCGCACGCAGTTGACCGCCGACCGTGAGAATTTCCGGCTACAGGCGACGATGAAGGCCTATGAGGGAGACACCATCTTCATCGAGCGAGACTGGGACGAACGCATTCCGAGACGCCTGGTTTGAGCCGGTCTGCCGCAAGGCCGATCAATCGATTTTCAAACCATAGCGCGCTGCGGCGGCCTGCAGAATAAGCCGCAGCATTGCCGGATAGTCGTAGCCCGCCCAACGCGCCATCATCGCCATCTTGCTGTCGGCGTACCAGGTCGGGTTGGTGTTGGCGTCCAGCAGGCGCGGCTGACCGTCCGCGCCTTCGCGATAGTCGAAGCGCGCATAGTCGCGAAAGCCCAGCCGTCGGAATATCGTGGCCGAGTAGCTGACCAGTTGCGCGTGCTTGATTTCGTCGATGTCGGCCTGGCGGAAGGTCAGCTTGTTCCAGTACGGCGATTCAGGGACGGCCTTGGAACTGTAGGTGAGAATTGGAGGCAGGCTGGGTTCGAGCGCGCTGTAATCGACCTCCAGCGGCGGAAGCACCGTGAAGCCCTGGTCCGGATTGCCGATAAGCCCGACCGTATACTCCGCCCCCGTCAGAAAATCCTGAATGAGAGCCTCGGGAATGGCGAGTTGACCGGCCAGCGAGCGCAGGTAGGCTTCGGCCGATTCCGCGTCGTGCACCACACAGTCTTCAGAAATTCCGAAACTGCCGCCACTGCTGTTGGGTTTGATCAGCGCCGGATAGGCCGTCGGCAGGCTTAGCGGGTCGGCCGTCAGGTCGACGTACACCTCGTTCGGCACCGGCACATCGTGGTTGAACGCCAGACTGCGGACCAGGGCTTTGTCGGTGCTGAGACTGATCGCCATGGGGTCGGCGCCGGTATAGGGAATCTCCAGCATTTCCAGGTATGCCGGAATATTGCGCTCGAGATCCCAGTTGTTGCGGTATCCGGTGTCGCAGAAGTTCAGGGCCAGATCGGGTGGGTCGCTGCGAAGGTCGTCGATCAATCGCGTATGGTCGTCGAAATAGACAAACCGGAATTCCGTAAGCTGCGCCAAGGCGGGCCGCAGGGCTTCGAATGCCTCGAGCTCCTCCGGTTCGAATTGCCCCGTGTGCGAGTAGAGATAGGGTAAGCGCGGGTCCGGCAACAAAACTCCGACGGTCAGCATTGCTCTGGGTTCCTTTATGCAGCGTTGCTCAAGCTTAATGCCGATTTCGGCTTTTGTCGTTCTCTGCACTTCTGAAAAGGCGTCGCGAAATTCCATGCTTGCGCGTCGGCTCGAAGCGAGATACGCGACGCCCACTGGCGAATGGCCGCTTTTGGCGGAATCCCGGTCGGCTCACTTCAGCAACCTGCAGCAACTCCCGTGGCTTCGCATTTGCGGGCCCACGGACCAGCCGGCTCTTGCAAAACGCCGCGGCAAGGGCCAGAACACAACCACATCGGGCCGACGCGGCGATGCCGGCTTAGCTCAGTTGGTAGAGCAACGGTTTTGTAAACCGTGGGTCGGGGGTTCGAGTCCCTCAGCCGGCACCACAACGATGGGGAGCGCGCCCTGTGCCGATGCAACGCCACCAGTTCAAGCGAGGCCGCAAGCTGCCGAAAGGCGTGCGTTTCGTCGC
>JAWVYK010000108.1:0-8941 GCA_033722755.1 Rhodovibrionaceae bacterium
CGCCGCGGCGACATCTACGCCATGGTCGCGCACCGGCCGGCGGAGAACGCCACCAACGTCGTCAGCTTCGTGATCGGCTACACCTTCCAGAAGGAATCGCGGGTGCGTGTCGACATCGACGGTGAGGAATTCACCCTCTTCACCCACCAGGACACAGCCTGGGCGCCCGACGAGAAGACCGATCAAGCGCTGGTCGAGGCCATGCGCGCAGGCCGCAAGATGGTCGTGCAAGGCACATCGTCGCGCGGCACGTCGACGACGGACACCTACACGCTGATCGGCTTTACCCGCGCCCACAAGGCGATCAACAACGCCTGCAACGTCAGCTAGCGCAGTATCGCCCATATTCCGAAACCGGCGGTCACGCCAGCCATTCGGAAACGATGGCCAGGCCGATCATCGACATGCCCACTGCGCCGGCATAGGTCAGCCGCGTCAGGGCCCGCCGGTAGGCGGCGTAGTGGGCCTCGAATTTCGGATCTCCCCCCACGCCCTCGCGGCGCAGCCGCTCGATGGCCGGCCGGCCCAGGCTGCGGTGCAGCCACGGCACCGCGCGCCAGCGTTCGGGCGCGTTGCGTTCGGCCCAGAGCGCGAGCGCGCGAATGTGATTGTTGATCCGCCACGACTGCAGGAAGGCAAAGAAGGCCGCGACCAGCGCGACCAGGGTGAAGAACTTGAATGCGGCGCCCATTTCCATGGGCGCGCAGTTTACAGAACCCACCGCGGATTGGCTGCCTCCTTCCGCGGGCTGCATGCGGAAATTGCGGGCGCCGCCGCACAAGGGGATCGGTCTTGCAACGCTTGTGCCGCGCCGGCATCCGGCTTATCTAGTCGGCCATGAGCCAATCTGCCCACGCGCTTGCATTCGCGCCGCCCTCGGCCACCGGCGGGCGGACCGCCCTGGTCGGCGGCGACCGGGACGATTTCGCGCGCCTGGTCGAGGAAATGGGCGAGCCCCGCTTTCGCGCCAAGCAGCTTTGGCACTGGGTTTATCATCAGGGGGCGACCGATTTCTCGGCGATGACCACGCTGTCCAAGGGATTTCGCGCCCGGCTGGCCGAAAGCGCGGCCATCGGACGGCCCGAGATCGCCACCGACCTGGCCTCCTTCGACGGCACGCGCAAATGGCTGCTGCGCTTTCCCGACGGCCAGGAGGTCGAAAGCGTGCACATTCCCGAAAGCGACCGGGGCACACTTTGCGTTTCCTCCCAGGTCGGCTGCACGCTGACCTGCAAGTTCTGCCATACCGGCACGCAGCGCCTGGTGCGCAACCTTTCGCCGGCGGAGATTGTCGGCCAGGTGATGATGGCGCGCGACGCCTTCGGTGAATGGCCCTCGCCCAAGGAGGACCGCAAGCTTACCAATATTGTGCTGATGGGCATGGGCGAGCCGCTCTACAACTACGACAACGTCGCCAAGGCGCTGAGAATCGTGATGGACCCGGACGGCATCGCCATCTCCAAGCGGCGCATCACGCTTTCGACCTCCGGGGTCGTGCCGATGATGCGGCGCTGCGGCGAGGAGTTGGGCGTCAACTTGGCCGTCTCTCTGCATGCGGTGAGCGACGAGGTGCGCGACGAGATCGTGCCGCTGAACCGGAAATACCCGATCGCCGAGCTTCTCGAGGCCTGCCGCGCCTATCCCGGCGCCAACAACGCCCGGCGCATCACCTTCGAGTACGTGATGCTGAAGGGCGTGAACGACACTCCCGCCGATGCGCGTGAGCTGGCCCGGCTGCTGAAGCCGATCCCCGCCAAGGTGAACCTGATTCCCTTCAATCCCTGGCCGGGTGCGCCTTACGAGTGTTCCACTCCGCAGGCGATCGAAAGCTTTTCCGACACGCTCTTCCAGGCGGGCTTTTCCGCCCCGGTGCGCACGCCGCGCGGTCAGGACATCATGGCCGCCTGCGGGCAGTTGAAGTCCGCCAGCGAGCGCAAGAAGAAGGCGGACCGCGCCGAGGCCACGCAGCCGCAGGCCTGAGGCCGTCAGGCCGAGCGGCAGGGCCGCGCGCATGATCGTCTCCCACAAGCATCGCTTTATCTCCGTCAAGACCGAGAAGACCGCCGGCACCAGTATCGAGGCGATGCTGAGCCCGCTGTGCGGCCCTGACGATGTGGTGGCGCCCGTCCATCCGCCCGTGGAGGGCACGAGCCGCGCAACTCCGCCGGCGCGGTCAAGCCGCTGAAGGAGTTGCCCTGCCGCGATCCCTGGCGCACCTGGCGCGATTTCCGCAAGCGCCGGCGGTTCTACAACCATCTCGATGCCTGGCGGGCGCGCTCGCGGAGGTGCTGGGCGCGCTTGGCCTCCCGTTCGACGGATTGCAGGTCAGCGCCAAGCTCGGCTACCGCGAGGACCGGCAAGCGCCCGGGGAGTTCCTTTCGGCGGAGCAGATCGCAAGGATCGGCGAGATCTTCGCCAACGAGCTGCGCTTGACCCCGCCATCGTCCGCCGTCGCGCACGGGTGAGTGAGGCGGCTGGACGTCTCCGCCCCGCTCGGCGACACTGCTGCTCATTGGAGCAGGGGCAAATGGACAACACGCACGAGCGGTTGCGCATTTTCATCGTCAATCCCGGCCGGGTAGGCTCCAGCCTGCTTTCGGTCATCATGGCCGACGCCGGGGCGGACTTCGGCATGCCTGCGCCACGCGAATGGCAGCCGGGGCAAGGCGAAATGGAGCATCCGGAGATGACGGCGGCCGCCGATGGATTTGCGCGCGCCCACGCGCTCTCCGCGGAAAAGCCGGTCAGCAGGCTGCTTCGGTGGCGCTGGGACCTGGAGCGGCACCGGGCGAAGGGGCGGCTGGCCGTGGCGCTGCCCAAAGCCCGCTTCTTTAAGGCGGACAACCTGGATCTCGCGGTGCGCCCGGCGCTTCAGGCCGGCTACCTGCCGCGCGTGGTGCTCAATTACCGGCGCTTCGGCGACCATGCGAAAAGCCTGTATCTGCGCCGCGGTCATCTCAGCGTGGACCGCCTGGCCGCGCGCTACGAACGCATCTGCGCCAACGGGCTGATGCTTCTCTATCTCTTCGGCGGCTGCGCGGTGGAATACGAGGAACTGGCCGATGCGTCGCAAACGGCCTGGGCAGGCGCTCTGGCGGAGGCGATGGGGCTGGACCGGGGGCGTCTGCTCCAGGCGCGCGAAGCGCGCGTTTCCCTGCGCTCCAGGGCCGGTGAGGACGAAAGGCCCCCGGTGCTCGTGCCCCGCCTGGAGAGTCTGTACGAAGAGATGCGGGCCTATTCCGGCCGGGCCGTGGCCCCGTCGGAGCCGGCACGGCGCAACTGGGAACGCGCGCTGGAGCGGCAGCGGCAGGATTGATGCCCAGGCAGCGCCCGCGGCAAAGCGTTAGGCGGCGGCGTGAATGCCTGCGGCCTTGATGTCTTCGTCCACGTAGGCTTCGTACTGCTTGAAATTGGTCTCGAAGCGCCTGGACAGTTCGCGTGCCGTCGATTCGTAGGCGTGCTTGTCCGACCAGGTGTTCTTCGGATTGAGCACGTCGTTGGGCACGTCCGGGCAGGTTTCTGGAATCAGCAGCCCGAATTCGGGATGCTCCACCGTGGAGACCTCGGCCAGGCGGCCGTCCACCGCAGCGCGGACCATGGCGCGGGTGTGGGCGATCTTCATGCGTTCGCCGACGCCGTAAGCGCCGCCCGTCCAGCCCGTGTTGACCAGCCAGCATTTGGCCCCGTGGCGCGCGATCCGCTCGCCCAGCATGCGGGCATAGACGCTGGGATGGCGCGGCATGAAGGGCGCGCCGAAGCACGTCGAGAAGGTCGCCGTCGGCTCCGAGCCCATGCCGCGCTCCGTGCCGGCCACGCGCGCGGTATAGCCGGAAAGGAAATGATACATCGCCTGTTCCGGCGACAGCCGGCTGATCGGCGGCAGCACGCCGAAGGCGTCGGCGGTCAGCATGACGACGTTGTGCGGATGATTGCCTTGGCCGGATTGCGCCACGTTGGGAATAAAGCTGAGCGGATAGCTGGCGCGCGTGTTCTCGGTGTAGCGGGCGTCGTCCAGGTCCAATTCGCGGGTGTCCGGGTGCATGACCACATTTTCGAGAATCGTCCCGAAGCGCCGGGTGGTGGCGTAAATCTCCGGCTCCGCCTCTTCCGACAGCCGGATGACCTTGGCGTAGCAGCCGCCTTCGAAGTTGAAGACGCCGCGGTCCGACCAGCCGTGCTCGTCGTCGCCGATCAGCGTGCGCGTTCCGTCGGCCGAAAGCGTCGTCTTGCCGGTGCCGGACAGGCCGAAGAAGATCGCTGCATCGCCCGCAGGTCCGATGTTGGCCGAGCAGTGCATCGGCAGAACGTCGCGCGCGGGCAGCAGATAGTTCAGCACCGAAAAGACGGATTTCTTGATCTCACCGGCATACCAGGAGCCGCCGATCAGGACGATGCGCCGCGCGAAGTTGATGACGATGAAGGTCTCGCTGTTGGTGCCGTCGGTTTCCGGATCGGCAAGGCACCCCGGGGCCTGCAGCACGGTGAACTGCGGCTCGAATTCGGCCAGTTGGTCGTGGCCCGGGCGCAGGAACATGTTGCGCGCGAACAGGCTGTGCCAGGCATGCTCGGTCACCACGCGCACCGGCAGGCGGTATTCCGGGTCCGCGCCGGCGAAGAGGTCCTGCACGAAGATCTCCCGGTTCTGCAGGTAAGCCAGCATCTTGGCGTGCAGCCGCTGGAAATTTTCTTCGCTGATGGCCGCGTTGACCTGACCCCACCAGATCTCGCCCGTGGAGGAGGCTTCGTCGACGATGAACTTGTCCTTCGGCGAGCGGCCGGTGTGCTCGCCTGTCAGGGTGACGAGCGCCCCGCCGCGCGACAGCGCGCCTTCGCCGCGCCGAATCGCCTGCTCGTAGAGTGCTGCGGGCGAGAGGTTCCAATGGGCGGCGCCGATGTTTCGCAGCCCTTGCTGGCCTAGGCCGCAACGGCTGATGACGGAACCGGTGTTGCTCACGGCGTTTCTCCCCTTGCCGGTGTCCCCTTATTGTCAAGCGGCCCGTAGCGTGGGCGGACCGGCACTTTTTTGGAACGGGTAGTAATGCCCCGCCCGGAAGGCTGGCGCAACCTCGGAGTAGACCTACCTCGGCCGCGCCGAAAATCGGCTGCAAATCAACACAAATTGGTAGAATGTGATATATCCCTTCGGTGCGATTCGCGCTCGGATTCGCCCGCCGCAGCGCGGCGCCCCGTCCTACCCGTCTGGAAGAGGGAAATTCGGATGACTCGTCGCGATTTTGCCGCCCGGGCCATGCTTGCAGGCCTGGTTCTTGCGCTGCCCTTCGGGCTTTCCGGTTGTCCCGCCAAACGCGTCATCGACTACGCCATCGAGGCGCGCAGCGCCGATGATATCGGCAAGGACAACGAGATTTTCGTCGAGGTGAACGAGATCATGCTGGACATGGGCAACATCGAGGCCTCGACCGAAATTTACGAGCAGCGGCTTCTCATAACGGGATTGTTCGACGACGCCGAGACGTACGACGTGTTTCGCCGGCGCGTGCAGCAGGTGCAGGGCGTGCGCGAGCTGCTGTGGCATGCGGTCTACATGTCCAAATCGGAGCAGTTGGAGCATTCCGAGACGATCATCGGCTGGGCGGAAATCACGGCGCTGGATACGAAAGCGGAATACAGCCTGTTGCAGACCAAGGGCGTGGCGGACGTGAATATGCGCGTCGGGGTCGATGCGTTCGGCACGGGCTACGTGCTTGGCCGCGCGCGCAGCGCTGGTGAGCGCGATCAGGCACTGGCGGCCGTCAGGAAGGTCGAAGGTATCCGCGAGGTCGTCGACTATCTCGAAGTGCGCCCGTGAGTGAGTGCCGGGTCCCGAGCGGCGGTTGCCGCTCAATCCTTGCGGGATGACGGCGGAAACGCCGCGAAAGCGTGCCGGTTGCGCCGCAAAAGCGCCACACTCGCCGCCGAGCCTGACAGGGTCGCCTACTGCCCCGACGCAATTCGGGGGCCTCTGGCAAGCCGTGGGCCGAGTGCCTACATGCCAGTCGAAAACGAGGAGCAGCGGCGCCGCATGCAACACACCATCGCCCTGGTCGACGATGACCGCAATATCCTCACCTCCATCTCCATGGCGCTGGAGGCCGAGGGCTTCAAGGTACGCACCTACACCGACGGCTCCGAGGCGCTGCGCGGGCTGACCGCGAGCCCCGTGGATCTGGCCGTGCTCGACATCAAGATGCCGCGCATGGACGGGATGGAACTCCTGAACCGCCTGCGCGAGGGATCGCAGCTTCCGGTCATCTTCCTGACCTCCAAGGACGACGAGGTCGACGAGGTGCTCGGCCTGCGCATGGGCGCCGACGACTACATCACGAAACCGTTCTCGCAGCGCCTTCTGATCGAGCGTATCCGTGCGCTGCTGCGCCGCGACTCGATGATGCGGGAGACCGATGCGCCGGAGGGCCGCGAGCAGCCGGTCGTGCGCGGCGAGCTCGTGCTCGATCCGGCGCGCCACCTGTGCACCTGGCGCGGCCAGGAGGTCAATCTGACCGTCACCGAGTTTCTGATCCTCAAGGCGCTGGCGATGCGTCCGGGCCACGTGAAGTCGCGCGATCAGTTGATGGACGCGGCTTATGGTGAGAGCATCTACGTGGACGACCGCACCATCGACAGCCACATCAAGCGCTTGCGCAAGAAGTTCAAGGCGGTCGATGGCGACTTTGCGCAGATCGAGACGCTGTACGGCGTCGGCTACCGCTACCGCGACGCCTGATTGGCGCCGCGGCTGCGGAAATTACTCGTGGCGCGCGGTCAAATCGGGGGCGGCCGCAAATACCGGGGCGGCCACGGGCCTAGGGTGGACCCGGATACATAATCCATGACCAGCGAAACGGACATTCAACGCTCCTACGGAGCCGCCGGCGCCAGGCTCGGAGCTACCACCGAGGCCGAGGAGCGCGAGGCGTACGGTTCCGAAGCGCCGCCGGTGCGCCGCTCGCGCCTGCGCCGCCTGGTCTGGCGCTCGACCCTGACGCGCCGGATCCTGCTGGTGAACGTCCTGGTTCTGGTGATTCCGGTCATGGGTCTGCTGCATTTGGAGGAATACCGGGCCAGCCTCATTCAGGCGGAGCTGGAGGCCATGCGCACCCAGGCGCGCACCTTCTCCTTCGCGCTCGCCGGCAGCTCCGTCGTGGTGTCCCCAAAGGGCGATGAGCGGCTGGTGGAGGCGACGGTGCAGAACGTGATGCGCGTGCTTTTGCGCGACAGCGTGCTGCGCGCCCGGCTCTTCGCGCGCGACGGCGAGATGATCGCCGACAGCTTCCGGCTGACGGGCCCCGCCGGCGGCCAGGTCGAGGTGCAAGAGCTGCCGGCGCCGGACAGCCAGTCCTTCCTCTCGCGCATGCTGGATCGGGGATACAGCGTCCTGTTCAACTGGCTGCCCGGGGCCACCGATCTGCCGATCTACAAGGAGCAGGCCCAACAGCGCGCCGAACACTACGAGGAGGTCATGGCCGCGCTGGTGGGCGAGACGCCCGGCCGCGCGCGCGTCGACCGCCAGGGCGGTCTGGTTCTTTCCGTGGCCGTCCCCGTGCAGCGCTATCGCCAGGTCTTGGGCGCGCTCATGTTGTCCAAGGGCGGCAGCGATATCGAGGCGGCCGTGGCCAACCGACGCGCCGACATCCTCATGATCTTCGCGGTGGCGCTGGCCGTCACGATCCTTCTGTCGTTCTATCTGGCCGGCACGATCGCGCGGCCCATCCGCCGCCTGGCGGAGGCCGCGGACCGGGTGCGGCGCGCAAAGGGCTGGCAGGCGCGCATCCCCAATTTCACGCGCCGCGGCGACGAGATCGGCGATCTGTCCGGCACGCTCATCGAGATGACGGAGGCCCTCTGGCGGCGTCTCGACGCAATCGAACGCTTCGCCGCCGACGTGGCGCACGAGATCAAGAATCCGCTGACCTCGGTGCGAAGCGCGGTCGAGACGGTGGCGCGCATCGACGACCCCGCGCAGCAGAAGAAGCTGATGGCGATCATTCTCGACGACGTGCAGCGCCTCGACCGGCTGATTTCCGATATATCGGACGCCTCGCGCCTGGATACCGAGCTGGCGCGCGCGAACACCGAGCCGGTGGATATCGGCCAGTTGCTCGGCGCGCTGTCCGAGGTCTACGGCACCGCGGAGGGCCATCTGGACATCGTGGTCGACCTGCCGGAGCGCGAGAGCATCGTGGTGCCGGGCATCGAAGCGCGTCTCGGACAGGTTTTCCGCAACCTGATCGCCAACGCCGTCTCCTTCTCGCCGCCGGATGGTCGCATCCGGCTTTCAGCCTGGAAGGACTCCGGCCAGGCGGTCGTGACGGTCGACGACGAAGGCCCCGGCATTCCGGAAAACAAGCTCAATTCGATCTTCGACCGCTTCTACACGGAGCGGCCGAAAGGCGAGAAATTCGGCACGCATTCGGGCCTCGGGCTGTCGATCTCGCGCCAGATCATCGAGGCCCACGGCGGCGAAATCAGAGCGGAAAATCGCCGCGACGCCAACGGCCGCATCTCTGGGGCACGCTTTATCGTGCGACTTCCGCTCGAGGAGCGGCGCGGGCTATGAGCAGGGCCGGCGCCTCTGCGCGGCGGCGCGCCAGCACTCTGATCCATGGCACGCTCGTCTTCTGGCGCGGGGCGGGGTTGCTGCTGCGCGGGGCCAGCGGCGCCGGCAAGTCCGACCTTGCACTGAGGCTGATAGAGGCCGGCGGCCGCCTCGTCGCCGACGATCAGGTGGCCGCGGCGCTGGATGACGGCCGGCCGCGGGGCCGTGCGCCAGAGGCCTTGGAAGGTCTTATGGAGGTGCGCGGGATCGGCATCGTCCCTGTGTCCCGGCGAGCCGAAGCGCCCATCGATATCGTGGTCGAGCTTGTGCCTGCGGAGCGGATCGAGCGCATTCCTGAAAGCCTGACGACGGTCATTCTGGGCGCCGATATTCCGCTGGTCCACC
>JAWVYK010000109.1:0-8855 GCA_033722755.1 Rhodovibrionaceae bacterium
ATGGACGCCGACAGCGAGACCGGTCCGCGCAAGGCATGGGTCACGCCGCTGCCCTTCATCGGCGGCTGAGGCCGAAGCACGCGGGACGGCGAAAGCGCCTCGACTCGCGGGCGCGCCCTGGGGCATTCTCGCTCGCACCATGTCGCAGTCCGATTCCGACCAGAAAGACACCGAAAAAAGCAGCGCGACGAAGGATAAGAAGCCCCGGCATCTCTACCTCGTGGACGGCTCGGGCTATATCTTCCGCGCGTTTCACGCCCTGCCGCCGATGACGCGCTCCGATGGCACGCCCGTCAACGCCGTCTACGGCTTCACCAACATGATTTTGAAGCTGCTGGCCGACGCCGAAGGCGCCGAAGCCGTTGCGGTGATCTTCGACAAGGGCAGGCGCTCGTTCCGCAACGACATTTACGAGGACTACAAGGCGCACCGCCCCGACCCGCCCGAGGAACTTGTGCCGCAGTTCGAGCTGATCCGCGAGGCGACGCGGGCCTTCAATCTGCCGTGCATCGAGTTGGAGGGCTACGAGGCCGACGACATCATCGCCACCTACGCGAAGATCGGCAAACAAGCCGGTATGGAGGTGGTGATCGTCTCCTCCGACAAGGACCTGATGCAGCTGGTGGAGGACGGCGTGTGGATGCTCGATCCCATCAAGCAGAAACCGATCCGCCGCGACGAGGTGGAGGAGAAGTTCGGCGTGCCGCCCGACAAGGTGACCGAGGTGCAGGCGCTGGCCGGCGATTCCACCGACAACATCCCCGGCGTTCCGGGCATCGGTGTGAAGACCGCCGCGGAGCTGATCAACACCTACGGCGATCTCGAGACGCTGCTCAGCCACGTCGAGGAGATCAAGCAGCCCAAGCGCCGCGAGCGGCTTTCCGAGAACGCGGAGATGGCGCGCATCAGCCGGCAGCTTGTGCAGCTCAAGGCCGACGTGCCGATCAACGAGCGCATCGAGGACTTCACGGTCAAGCTGCCCGAGGCGGAAACGCTGGTCGGCTTCCTGGAAGCCAACGACTTCAAGTCGCTGGTCGCGCGCGTGCGCGAGCGCTTCGGCTTCGACGGCGAGAGCGAGGCGGCCGAGAACCCGACGACGGCGCCGGCCGACTACGCGCTGGTGCAGGACCTCGATGCCCTGCACGCCTGGATCGCGGAGGCGCGGGAGCAAGGCGCGCTTGCCGTCGATACGGAAACCGACAGCCTCGACGCCGTCGCCGCGGCGCTCGTAGGCCTGTCGCTGGCGATCCACCCGGGCAAGGCCTGCTACGTGCCGCTGGCCCACACGGCTGCCGGCGGCGCCGACGGCGGCCTCGACTTCGAAGGCGACGGCGAGGCGCCGAAGCAGATTCCGGCGAAGCAGGCGCTGGACGCGCTGAAGCCGCTGCTGGAAGACCCCGGCATCCTGAAAATCGGTCAGAACATAAAATACGACCGCGCGGTCTTCGCCCGCCACGGCATCGACCTGGCGCCGATCGACGACACCATGCTGCTGTCCTATGTGCTGGAAGGCGGCCTGCACGGTCACGGCATGGACGAGCTGGCGCAGCTCTTCCTCGGTCACGAGACGATCAAGTTCAAGGACGTGGCGGGCAGCGGCAAGAACCAGGTGAGCTTCGACCGGGTGCCGCTCGACAAGGCGCTCGACTACGCCGCCGAGGACGCCGATGTCACCCTGCGTCTGCATCGGGTGCTGAAGCCGCGCCTCGTCGAAGAGCATATGGTCAGCGTCTACGAGACCTTGGAACGCCCGCTCTCTCCCGTGCTGGCCGACATGGAGCGCGTCGGCATCAAGGTCGACCGCGAGATCCTGCGGCGCATGTCGAACGACTTCGCCCAGCGCCTGTCGGATATGGAGGAGGAAATCTACAAGCTCGCGGGGCGCAGCTTCACCATCAACTCGCCCAAGCAGCTCGGCGAAATCCTGTTCGACGAGATGGGCCTGGAAGGCGGAAAGAAAGGCAAGTCGGGCGCCTATTCGACGGGCGCCGACGTGCTGGAGGCGCTGGCTGCGCAGGGCCACGAGCTGCCGCGGAAGATCCTCGACTACCGGCAGATCTCCAAGCTGAAGAGCACCTATACCGACGCCTTGCAGACCCAGATCAACGACGAGACAGGGCGCGTCCACACCTCGTTCATGCAGGCGGTGGCCTCCACCGGGCGGTTGTCGTCGACCGATCCGAACCTGCAGAACATTCCCATCCGCACCGAGGAAGGCCGCAAGATTCGCCAGGCCTTTGTCGCCGAGGAAGGCTGCAAGCTGCTGTCGGTCGATTACAGCCAGATCGAGCTGCGCCTTGCCGCCCACATCGCCGACGAGCCCGCGCTGAAGGAGGCGTTCGAGGCCGGCCACGACATCCATGCCATGACGGCCGCGCGGGTCTTCGACGTGCCGCTGGAAGGCATGGACCCGATGGTTCGCCGGCAGGCCAAGGCCATCAATTTCGGCATCATCTACGGGATATCGCCCTACGGGCTGGCGCAGAACCTGGGCATCCCACAGTCCGACGCAAAGGCTTATATCGAGGCCTATTTCGAGCGCCACCCGAAGATCCGCGAGTATATGAAGGACACGAAGGAGCATTGCCGCGCGCGGGGCTATGTCAGCACGCTGTTCGGGCGCAAGATTCACGTCCCCGGCATCAAGGACAAGAACCCGGCGGCGCGCAACTTCGCCGAGCGCGCGGCGATCAACGCGCCGATCCAGGGCACGGCCGCCGACGTCATCAAACGCGCCATGATTCGCCTGCCCGGCGCGCTGGCCGACGCGGGGCTCAGCGCGCGCATGCTGCTGCAGGTGCACGACGAGCTGCTTTTCGAGGTGCCGGAGAAGGAGGTGGAGGAGACCACCGCGGTGGTGCGCGACATCATGGAGGGCGCGGCCGCGCCGTCGGTCAATCTCTCGGTCGCGCTCGTGGCCGAGGCCGGCGTCGGCGACTCCTGGGCCGAAGCGCACTGAGTCTCCAAGCATTCCGCGAGGAGTCCGCACTCCATGAGCATCGAGCTTCCCCCCTATCTCGGCCACCGGGGCGCTGCGGCCAGCGCGCCGGAGAATACGCTGGCCGGCCTGGAGAAGGCCGCCGAGCTGGGCGCGCCGGGGGTGGAATTCGACGTCATGCTGAGCGCCGACGGCGTGCCCGTGCTGCACCACGACAACACGCTGTCGCGCACCGCCGGGCGCGAGGCCGCGATGGCGGAGACTCCCTGGGCGGAGCTGCGCCGGCTGGACGCCGGGGCGTGGTACTCCGAGGCCTTCGCTGGCCAGCGGGTGCCGCGGCTGACCGAGGCCATCGCCGTGGTCGACGCCCGCCGGCTGTTCACGAACCTGGAGATCAAGGCCACGCCGGGCCGCGACGTGGAAGCCGCCCGCGTTGTCGTCGCTACGCTGGCGCGCGCCTGGCCCAAGGACCTGCCGCTGCTGGTCTCCAGCTTCTCGGTGCTGAGCCTGGCCGCCTGCGCCGCCCTCGACCCGGATCTCCATCTGGGGCTGTTGGCCGACGAGCTGCCGGAGAACTGGCGCACCGTGGCCGCCGCGCTGGGCTGCGCGACGATCCATTTGAACGAGATAGGGCTGACGGCGGAGACTGTCTCCGTGGTCAGGCAAGCCGGTTACGGCGTGGCGGTGTTCACCGTGAACGACCCGGACAGGGCCCGCGAGCTGCGATCCTGGGGCGCGCAGTGCATCATCACCGACGTGCCGGAGAAGATCGCCGCGGCGATCTAGCCGGGCGTGCGGTCATTCCTCCTCGCGCGGCTTGTCCTGTGTCTGCATGCGCGCGGGATGCGGAATGCTGACGGCGTGATAGCCGCAGTCCACGTGGTGCACCTCGCCGGTCACCCCTTGCGAGAGATCGGAGAGCAGATAGAGCCCGGCCGAGCCCACTTCCTCGAGCGACAGCTCCCGGTGCATCGGCGCGTGATCCTTTGTCCAGCGGAAGACAAAGCGCGCGTTGTTGATTGCCGAGCCGGCAAGGGTGCGCATCGGCCCGGCGGAGATCGCGTTGACGCGAATGTTGTCGGGGCCCAGGTCCGCGGCCAGGTAGCGCACGCTCGCCTCCAGCGCCGCCTTGGCCACGCCCATGACGTTGTAATTCGGCGTCACGCGTTCGGCGCCGATGTAGGAGAGCGTCAGCAGACTGCCGCCGTCGGTCATCAGCGGCACCGCGCGCTGGGCGACCGCGGTGAAGGAATAGCAGGAGATCGCCAGCGTATGGCGAAAGTTCTTGCGCGTGGTGTCGAGATAGCGGCCCTTCAGCTCCGACTTGTCGGAGTAGGCGATGGCGTGGACCAAGAAATCCAGCTTGCCCCATTCCTTCTCGATCTCCGAGAAGCAGGAGTCCAGCTCGTCCTCCTTGTCGACGTCGCAGGGAATGACCAGCTTCGCGCCCGCCTTCTCGGCCAGCGGCTTGACCCGGCGGCCGAAGGATTCGCCCTGGTAGGTGAAGGCGAGCTCCGCACCCTGCTTGGCCACCGCGTCCGCGATGCCCCAGGCAATCGAGTGGTCGTTCGCCACACCCATGATCAGGCCGCGCTTGCCCTGCATCAGTGACCCGGTGCCGCCCATGGTTTGCTACCACCTTCCTGGGTTTCGCCTGTTCCGCTCTGCCGCCGGGCCGAGTGAGACCGTCGGCGGGGTGCCGTTGTTGTCGCGCCCGAGGCTTGGGCCCCGGCCGGTGAGGCGCGTTGGGCCCTAGTCCTCCAGGGACTTGAAGGCCAGTGTGCAGTTCGTGCCGCCGAAGCCGAAGGAATTCGAGATCACGCAGTTCAGCGTCGCTTCTTCCGCCTGGTCGCGCACGATGGGCATGTCGAGCGCGCCGGGATCGAGAGTCTCTATGTTGATCGAAGGGGCGATGAAACCGTGCTCCATCATCAGCAGGGAATAGATCGCTTCGGTGACCCCGGCCGCGCCCTGGGCATGGCCGGTCATCGACTTGGTGGAGGAAATGTGCGGCAGCTCTTCGCCAAAGACCTCCTTGATCGCCTGCAGTTCCACCCCGTCGCCGACCGGCGTGGAGGTGCCGTGGGCATTGATATAGTCGACCCGGGTGTTGCCGATGCCGGCCAGGGCCTGGCGCATGCAGCGCACCGCGCCTTCGCCGGACGGCGCCACCATGTCGACGCCGTCGGAGGTCGCGCCGTAGCCCACGATCTCGGCATAGATCTTGGCGCCGCGTGCGCGCGCATGTTCGAGCTCTTCGAGGACCACGACGCCGGCGCCGCCGGAGATGACGAAGCCGTCGCGGCCCGCATCGTAAGGCCGCGAGGCCTTGGTCGGCGTGTCGTTGTACTTGGAAGAGAGCGCGCCCATGGCGTCGAAGAGCATCGACAGCGTCCAATGCAGTTCCTCGCCGCCGCCGGCCAGCACCATGTCCTGCTTGCTGATCTGGATCTGCTCCGCCCCGTTGCCGATGCAGTGCGCCG
This sequence comes from Rhodovibrionaceae bacterium, assembly GCA_033722755.1. Lineage (GTDB taxonomy): Bacteria > Pseudomonadota > Alphaproteobacteria > Kiloniellales > Rhodovibrionaceae > JAWVYK01. The sequence goes on from JAWVYK010000109.1 coordinate 5,422, forward strand.
AGGTGGAACAGGCCGAGGAAATCGAGTAGCTGAGCCCCTTGATCTTCAGCGAAGTCGCGAGATTGGCCGAGTTGGTGGAGGACATGCAGCGCGGCACCATGTAGGGGCCGATGCGCTTGACACCCTTCTCGCGGGCGATGTCGGCGGCGGCCACCTGGTTGGAGGTGGACGGCCCGCCCGAGCCGACGATAAGGCCGGTGCGCTCGTTGCTGACATCGGACTCGCTCAGCCCGGCGTCCTCGATGGCTTCTTGGGCGGCCACGAAGTTGTAGGCCGCGCCGTCGCCCATGAAGCGGCGGAGCTTGCGGTCGACCGCCTCGTCGAGGTCCAGCGTGATCGAGCCGTGAACGTGGCTGCGGAACCCGCGTTCCTTGTATTCGTCGACGAACTCGACGCCGCTCTCGCCCGCCCTCAGCGCGCGGACGACCTCCTGCTTGTTGTTGCCGATACTGGAGACGACCCCCAGTCCCGTGATGACGACGCGTCGCATGACGACCTCGTGCGCGGCTTGCTTAAATCGGTGTGTCGCTGTCCGGGCGCCTCAGGCGGCCTCGGGTTGTTGGAATAGGCCGACGCGCAGGTCTTTCGCCTCGTAGCCGACCTTGTCGTCGATTTTCATCATTCCGTCGGCAATGCCAAGGACCAGCTTGCGCATGATCACGCGCTTCAGGTTCAGGTGATAGATCACCTTCTTGGCGCTGGGCAGCACCTGGTCGGAGAATTTTACCTCGCCGACGCCCAGGGCGCGGCCTTTGCCGGGTGCACCCATCCAGCCGAGGAAGAAGCCGGTCAGCTGCCACAGCGCATCCAGGCCCAGGCAGCCGGGCATCACCGGATCGCCCTCGAAATGGCACTTGAAGAACCAGAGATCCGGCTTGATGTCGAGCTCGGCCACGACCTCGCCCTTGCCGTGCTCGCCGCCTTCGGCGCTGATCTTCGAGATGCGGTCGAACATCAGCATAGGCGGCAGGGGAAGTTGCGCATTGCCGGGCCCGAACAGCCGGCCTTTGGCGCATTCAATCAGCTCTTCGTAGCTGTAGCTTTGCTGGCGTTCGCTCACCCTGATCCCCGCTTCCGCTTTCGCTCTGGCCTCACCGACAACAATATGCCTCTGCGGCCGAGCGCGTCCGACGGTCGCTTGCGTCTACGGTCTTCCGCTGTCCGCCCGTCTGGTATCTTTGGAAGCTCGGCCGGTCAACCCCTGGACCGACGCTGGTGCGCCGCCCGTTCATCCGGCGTCCGTCCCGATGCGCCCGGTTTTCGCGTGCCCGGCCCTTGCCGATACACGTGGCGACTATAGCATGCAAGCCAATGTGGACAAGCGCCGGCGACGCAAAATGGCTTGACCGAGCGGCGCTGCGGTGCTCATTACACGTATTCCAAACAACGATTGATGCGATTGTTTTTTTAGGTTTAAATAAGCTCCAAAGGGAACTATATAGGCATTTATGTCGACTCAGCGCACATATACCGACGTGATCGAGCGTCTGAAGAGCGCCGGCTTGCGGCCGACGCGCCAGCGCATTGCGCTTGCCAAATTGCTGTTCGAAAAGGGCAACCGCCATCTGACCGCGGAGCAGCTGCACGGCGAGGCGCTGGAGCAGTCGGTGCGGGTGTCGCTGGCCACGGTCTACAACACGCTGCATCAGTTCACCGAATGCGGGCTTCTGCGCGAGGTCGTCGTCGACCCGTCGCGCAGCTATTTCGACACCAACGTCGACGATCACCATCATTTCTACTTCGAGAATTCGGGTCAGTTGCACGACATTCCGAGCGAAAGCGTGCGTCTGGCAGACCTGCCCGAGGTGCCCGACGGCACCCGCCTGTCGCGGGTCGACGTGATCATCCGCGTTTCCGACGACGATTAAATTCCATCCGGCTATCAGATTATTGCGCTGTAGTTTAGAGGCTTTCTAAACTGTTGACATTGGCGTTTGGCTGCCGTATGAGAACGGGAAGATGGACGTCGGATGCGACGCTCCGGCCTCCGGTTTCGCAGGACCGCCGCTGACAGGCGCCGGAGCCCGGCCGTCGCTTAACGCATCCGGCGGAACGTTGTACACAGGCGCTGAAGACGCAGAAATGTGCGAAGCGCCGATAAAAAGCGGAAATCCGACAGCACAAGGGAGAGATCGATGTCGATTAAAGGCACCAAGACCGAGCAGGCACTGAAAGACGCCTTCGCCGGCGAGAGCATGGCCAACCGCCGCTACCTCTACTTCGCCCAGAAGGCCGACGTGGAGGGCTACAACGACGTGGCCGCCGTGTTCCGCTCCACCGCCGAGGGCGAGACCGGCCATGCGCACGGCCATCTGCAGTTCCTCGAGGAGGTCGGCGACCCCGCCACCGGCGAGCCCATGGGCGATACGCCGACCAACCTGAAGTCTGCCATCGCCGGCGAGACCCACGAGTACACGGACATGTATCCGGGTATGGCGAAGTCGGCCCGCGACGAAGGCTTCGACGAGATCGCCGACTGGTTCGAGACCCTGGCGAAGGCCGAGCGCAGCCACGCCGGCCGCTTCCAGAAGGCCCTCGACCAGCTCGACAGCTAAGACCGCTTCGACCCGGGGGCGGGCCAGCGTCCGCCCCCGCGGCAAGCCGGTTTCTTCTTTTCGCGCGCCTTTGCCGGCGGTGCTGCCAGTGGCGCAGCAGCCCGGCCACGTGCGGCGCGCTGTTTCTCAGCAGCGAGACACGCCCCCATGTCCGAAGGCAGCCTGGATGCGCCGGTCCGCCACCCGATCGACTGGCAGAACCCCGACTTCTATGACCTCGAGAAGCTCGACGAGGAGTTGCGCCGGGTCTTCGACGTCTGTCACGGCTGCCGCCGCTGCTTCAATCTCTGCGATTCCTTCCCGACCCTCTTCGACCTGATCGACGAGTCCGAGTCCATGGAGCTCGACACCGTCGACTCCAAGGATTTCAAGAAGGTGGTCGACGGCTGCACGCTCTGCGACATGTGCTTCATGGTGTCGTGTCCCTATGTGCCGCCGCACGAGTTCAACATCGACTTCCCGCACCTGATGCTGCGCTACCGCGCGGCCGAGCGCCATCACGGCCTGGCCAAGGAAGGCCTGTCCAAGGAGCTCGCCAAGACCGACCGCAACGGCAAGCTGGCCGGCATCGTCCCGGGGCTGGCGAACTGGGCCAGCTCGACCGAGAACAAGCTGACGCGCCCGGTCATGGAAAAGACGCTGCAGGTGCACCGCGAGGCCAAGCACCAGGGCTGCCACGAAGCCACCGGCCGCGGCCACGTGGGTGTTCGCCATGGTGCGGTCCCGGGCCACCACGTGGTGCAGATCCACCAGGTAGCGCCGCGGCACGGCGGCGAGGCCACCCCAGAAGTCCACCGCTGCCGGGCGGCCCTGGCGCCACAGGCGTACCCGGCGCACCGCGCCGATACCCGCGAGGATCAGCGCGACGGCGATGAGGGC
>JAWVYK010000110.1:0-8801 GCA_033722755.1 Rhodovibrionaceae bacterium
CCCCATGCATATCGCCGAATCGTCCAGTCCAAACGGCGCAAGCCGCCGTGCGCAGGCGACTGCGGTGGCGGCGTTCGCGACCTGGTGGACTCCGGCCAGCGACGGCCTGGGATAGAGCGATTCGCGATCTCCGGTGACGAACGCGAATCCGCCGTCGGCTTGCGGTTCCATGCGCCAGTCTCGGCCCGCCAGGTCGAGCGTTACGTCCAGTTCGGCGGCGCGCTGGCTGATCGCGGCCAGCGCCTGCGGTTCCTGCTGCGCCACCACGGCCGGCGTGCCGGGCTTCAGGATGCCGGCCTTCTCGAAAGCGATCTGCCGCAGACTGGTGCCCAGATACTGCTGATGGTCCAGGCTCACCGGGGTGATCACGCTAAGCGCCGGATGGGCGACGACGTTGGTCGCGTCGAGCCGTCCGCCGAGACCGACCTCCAGCAGCAGGATGTCGGCCGGCGTCTCGGCAAAGGCCTTGAGCGCGACGGCCGTGGTGATCTCGAAATAGGTGATGGGCTCGGTCCCGTTCGCCGCCTCGGCCGACTCGAGCGCCGCCATCAGCGCCTCTTCCGTGACCAGTTCGCCGGCCAGGCGGATACGCTCGTGGAACCGCACCAGATGTGGGGAGGTGTAGACGTGGACCCGCTGCCCGGCGGCCTCCAGCATCGCCCTCAGAAACGCGATGACCGAGCCCTTGCCGTTGGTGCCGGCGACGTGGACCACGGGCGGCAGATGCCGCTCCGGATGGTCCATGCGCGCCAGCAGACGCTCCATCCGGTCGAGCGACAGGTCGATGATCTTGGGATGCAGATGGAGCAGCCGCTCGAGAACGGCGTCGCTCGGCCGCGAACCCGCCGGATCACTCGCCGGCGTCGCGTTCTTCTTCGCCATCGCCGGCATGGCTCTCGGCCGTTGCCGGCGCCTTGGCCGGCCGCTTCGCCTTGGCGGGCAGGGGCACGACCTCCGCGCTGGGCACCGGCTCCATCAGAAGCGAGAAGAGGCGCGCCAGCGTGAGGCGCAGTTCGCGCCGGTCCACGACCATGTCCACCATGCCGTGATCCAACAGATACTCGGCGCGCTGGAAGCCTTCGGGCAGCTTCTCGCGGATCGTCTCCTCGATGACGCGCTGACCGGCGAAGCCGATGACGGCGCCGGGCTCGGCCAGGTGGATGTCGCCCAGCATCGCAAAGGAGGCCGTCACGCCGCCGGTCGTGGGATCGGAGAGAAGCACCACGTAGGGCAGGCCGGCTTCCTTGACCATGTCCACGGCGATCGTCGTGCGGGGCATCTGCATCAGCGACAGTATGCCTTCCTGCATGCGCGCGCCGCCGGAGGAGGGAATCACCATGAGCGGCGCTTCCTGCAGGACCGCCAGGCGCGCGGCGGCCAGAATGCCCTCGCCGACGGCGACGCCCATGGAGCCGCCCATGAACGCGAAATTGAAAACCGCGATGACCGCCTTGTGGCCGCCCACATTGCCGTGGGCGACGATGATGGCGTCCTGCTCGCCTGTCTTGCTGCGGGCCTCCTTCAGGCGTTCGGAATAGCGCTTGCGGTCGCGGAAACGCAGCGGATCGTTCACCGCCTCGGGCAGCTCGATCCGGGTGTACTTGCCTTCGTCGAAGATCAGTTCCAATCGCTTCTTGGCGTCGATGCGCAGGTGGTGGCTGCAATGCGGGCAGACGTTGTAGTTGGCCTCGAGCTCGCGGTGAAAGATCATCTGCGAGCACGACGGGCACTTGTCCCAGAGGTTCTCGGGCACGTCCTGTTTTTGCACCAGTGCGCGGATCTTCGGGCGCACATAGTTGGTGATCCAGTTCATGGCTGCTCCTGTCCCGCCTCCGCGCTCAGCCGTGCTTCGCGGCACGTACGCCCTTGGCCAGTTCGCGTACGAGCCCGAGTGCAGCGTTCACAGTCTGCTCCGTTGCGCGGCCTTCCGCATCGAGCGTCTCCTTTATCGCGTTCACCAAGGCGGAGCCGACGACGGCCCCGTCGGCCACGGCGGCGACGGCCCGGGCCTGCTCTGCGGTCTTGATGCCGAAGCCGACGGCGATCGGCAGACCGGTGTGCTGGCGCAGGCGCTCCACGGCCGCGGCAACGTCGGCTTCCGCGGCCGAGCGCGTGCCGGTGATGCCGGTGATGGATACGTAGTAGACGAAGCCGCTGGTGTTCGCCAGCACCGCCGGGATCCGGCGCTCGTCGGTGGTGGGCGTGGCCAGGCGTATGAAGTGCAGGCCCTGGTCGAGCGCCGGCAGGCAAAGCTCGTGATCCTCCTCCGGCGGCAGGTCGACCACGATCAGCCCGTCGACGCCCGCGGACTTTGCATCCGCCAGGAAGCGGTCCACGCCGTAGACATAGATCGGATTGTAATAGCCCATCAGAATGAGCGGCGTCTCGCCGTCGCGCTGGCGAAAGCGGCGCACCATCTCCAGCGTCTTCGGCAGGCTGATACCGGCCTTCAACGCCCGCTGCGAGGATTCCTGGATCGCCGGTCCGTCGGCCATCGGGTCGGAGAACGGCATGCCGAGCTCGACGATGTCGGCGCCGGCCTCCGGCAGGCCATCGAGGATGCTCTGGCCGGTCTCGATATCCGGGTCGCCGGCGCTCACGAAGGTCACCAGCGCGCCGCGCCCTTCGGCCTTCAGGGCCTCGAAGCGTTTGCCGACGCGCCCGCTGCCCTCGGTCAGCGGCGCTTCGATGTCCCGCGCGGTTCCGGCGCTCATAGATCCACTCCCAGGGCCTCGGCGACGGTGAAGATGTCCTTGTCGCCGCGTCCGCAGAGGTTCATGACGATGATCTCGTCCTTGCCCATTTGAGGCGCCATTCGCTCCACCTGCGCCAGCGCATGCGCCGGCTCCAGCGCCGGCAGAATACCCTCGAGGCGCGCGCAGCGCTGAAAGGCCGCCAACGCCTCTTCGTCGGTGGCCGTGGCGTACTCGACCCGGCCGGTGTCCTTCAGCCAGGCGTGCTCGGGCCCGACGCCGGGATAGTCCAGGCCGGCGGAGATCGAATAGGTTTCGGTGATCTGGCCGTCTCCGTTCTGCAGCAGGTAGGTGCGGTTGCCGTGCAGGACGCCGGGGCTGCCGCCGTTCATGGAAGCCGCGTGCTCGCCCGTCTCGATACCGTGGCCGGAAGCCTCGACGCCGACGATGCGCACCTCCTTGTCGTCCAAGAAGGGGTGGAACAGCCCGATGGCGTTGGACCCGCCCCCGATGCAGGCGACCAGCGCGTCCGGCAGCCGGCTTTCGGCCTCCATCAGCTGCTCGCGCACCTCACGGCCGATGATCGACTGGAAATCGCGCACCATCGCCGGATAGGGGTGCGGACCCGCCGCCGTGCCGATCAGGTAGTAGGTCGTCTCCACGTTCGCGACCCAGTCGCGCAACGCCTCGTTCATGGCGTCCTTCAGCGTGCGGCTGCCGCTCTTCACCGGCACGATCTCCGCGCCCAGCAGCTTCATGCGGAAGACGTTGGGCCGCTGCCGGCGCATGTCCTCCTCGCCCATGTAGACGACGCAGGGCAAATCGAAGCGCGCACAGACCGTGGCCGTGGCCACGCCGTGCTGGCCGGCCCCGGTCTCGGCGATGATGCGGGTCTTGCCCATGGCCTTGGCCAGCAGGATCTGACCCAGGCAGTTGTTGATCTTGTGCGCGCCGGTGTGGTTCAGCTCGTCGCGCTTGAAGTAGACCTTCGCGCCGCCAAGCTCCTCGGTCAGCCGCTCGGCGAAATAGAGCGGGCTGGGCCGGCCCACGTAGTGCTTGGCGAAGTGCTCGATCCGCTTCTGGAAATCGGGATCGTCCTTGGCGCTCGCATAGGCCGCGTCGACCTCCAGGATGGCCGGCATCAGCGTCTCGGCGACGAAGCGGCCGCCGTACATGCCGAAGTGGCCCTTTTCGTCGGGCCCGCCGCGGTAGGTGTTGAGTGGTTGCGTCTCAGTGGACATGCCTAAGGCTGCTTCTTCTTGTCTCGGGTTAACCCCGCGCCGCTCGACCCTGCGCCGGGCGCGCGGAGGATGCCGCATTTGCCGCGGCGCATCAACTTCTTCGCCCCCTCTTCATATTGCGGGCAAGACGCTGGATGAAAAGGTCTAGAGCCGCCGCGCCCCTGCGAGGAAGGCGTGGATGCGCGCCGGGTCCTTGACGCCCGGCTTGCGCTCGACCCCGGACGAGACGTCGACGGCGCGCGCGCCGCTGGTCTTCACCGCGTCTTCCAGGTTGTCGGCGGTCAGCCCGCCCGACAGCATCCAGGGCAAGGGCCACCGCTTGCCGGCCAGGAGCTGCCAGTCGAACGACAGCGCGTTGCCGCCGGGCAGCGCCCCGGCCATGTTCTTCGGCGCCTTGGCATCGAACAGCAGGCGGTCGGCCGCCTGGATATAGGCGCCGGCGGCGGCGATGTCGTCCGCGCCCTCGACCTTCAGCACCTTCATCACCGGCAGGCCGAAGCGCGACCGGATCTCCGCCACCCGGCGCGGGCTCTCGCTTCCATGGAGTTGGAGCAGGTCGAGCGGCACGCGTGCAAGAGTCTGTTTGATCGCCGCGTCGTCGGCGTCGACCAGCAGGCCGGTCACCGTGGCCTTGCCCTGCGCCTGGCGGGCCAGCGCCGCGGCGCGGCCGAAATCCACGTGGCGCGGGCTGCGCGGATAGAAGACGAGGCCGACGAAGGCCGCGCCGCCTTCCAGCGCGGCGGCCATGGCTTCCTCCGAGCCGATGCCGCAGATTTTCGCCTCGACGCCCACGCCTTCGCTCCCGCCTCTGGTGAATGGCAGGGCAGAGGTAGCGCCTCGGGCCGCCAAAATCCAGAGGGCGGACATTCAGGGGAGATTGGGTGCCTCAGCGATCGCGTTTGCCGCCGCCGTCGCCGCGGTCGTCGTCCCCGCGGTCGTCGTCTGCATCGTCGCCCGCGTCGTCATATGTGGGTTCGCGGCGCAGCGCGCGGAACAGGTCCGCGCCGCGGCGCCACTGCTGTTCCTCCGTTTCTACGCTGGCATCGCCGGCGGCTGGCTCCTCGGCGGGCGGCGTCGGTTGCGTCTCGCCCGGCGTCGGTCGGGGCATCTCCGGGTCGGCCTGTTCGTCTTTCCGCCACAGGTCGTCGTAAGGCTGGCCGGCATTGCGGCTGCCTGCATGGATTTCTTCCGCCGGCAGGCCACCGCGCCTCGGGTCCGCTGCGTCCACCCAGTCTTCCTCGCGTTCCGACGCGCCGGCCTCGTAGCGCGTCAAGTCGCCCGGCCAGGCGCCGCCGCTGCGAGTGCCCTGGGCGGCGGCGGATTCGAGACTTGGCTCGAAGCGTTTGGCGACGGACGAGGTGGAGCGTCCCGGGGCATGGGGGCTGCGCCGGAAGAACAGATAGGCTTGCGTCTGGAAGGCGAAGAGGCAGGCGCGCAGGACATACCAGGAGAACAAGCCGCCCGCGGCAAGCACGGCGAGCTGCACCGTGCCGCGGTCTCCCCCGTGCAGCACAAGCAGGCTTTGCAGGTGTTCCATGCGGATGCCCGAGGGATCGGGGTGCAGTGCCGCCGCCGCGCCCAAGGCGACGACCGTGAAAAAGATGGCGGCGACGAGGCCGCCCAGCGTCGCCACCAGCAGAGAGCCGAACAGCAGGCGGAAGTTGTGCCGCCGCGTGGCGCGCAGCGTCTCGTCCACCAGCCAGGGGTCGTTCATGGCCGCCGCCGCCGTGCCCACCGAGATGCGCACCGCCAGTATGACCGAGGCCAGCGCAAGAACCGCGCCGACCACGCCCGGCGCGAGGGCCCAGGGCTCCGGCTCGAGGATGAGGGCGCCCTGCGCGCCCACCGCGGCGAAAAGCGCAGCCACGATCAGGCACAGAAAGGCGAAAAAGCGCATGCGGATGATGCGCCAGCCGCGCCGGCCCCATTCCGGCAGCCACGAGACGGCGGCGCGGTCGGGACCGAGCGCCAGCAAACGCGACCAGCTTCCAAAGAAAAGCGACGTGGCCGTGAAGGAGACCAGGAGGAATATGACGACCGTCGCCACTGCGAGGGGAAGGTCCGGCGGATGCGTGAAGCGCCTGTCGATGGTGCCGCTCTCGATGGCCGCGACCAGCCGGTCGGACAGGATGACGAGCGGCGGCGCCAGCAGCGCGAGGTGCAGCGCGATGGGGAAGACCGCCGCCTTCAGAAGCGACGGCAGAAAGCCGAAGATGGCGCCGACGGAGCGGCCGAAGGTCGACCAGAGGGGCATCTTGCCGCCGCTGGTCTGCCGCGGCGTGGCGATGCCCGGGCGCTCTTCCGTGGCGCCGAAGGGGTGGAACTGGTCTTCCTGCACGAAGGGCATCGCAACCTCCGCCTCACTGTCTTCAGGCCGGCGCCGGCGGGCCCGGATTCTGCGCGGAGGGTACCCACCCGCTCACCGTGCGGAACGCGATGGAGAGAACGCCCACGAAAAGCGCGGTAATCGGGTATCCCAGGAACACCTGGCTGAGCGAGCCGACGAAGAAGCTGGCTTCCGTCGTGAACCCCCAGATGAGCGCCGCCGGGACATAAAGCGCCAGCACCAGCGGAATCGCGGCGATCATGGCAACGAAAAGCGAGATGATGGTCATAAGGAAGTTGATGACGAGCAGACGCCAGCCCTGCCCGCGGCCGATGCGCCAGGCATGCTTTAATCCAAAGCGCTCGTCCACCGCGCGTGCTGGCAGCACCAGCGTGAGCCGCAACCAGAGGGAAAGCCCAACGACGACCATCAACAGGACGCCCAGGCCAACAACGAGCCCCGCCGCGCCCTGGCCGGCGAGTTGTTCTTGACCGAGGATTTTCGTGATCCCGATGGAGCCCATACCCATCAGGATTCCGGGAACGCTCATGACCGCCAGGAAAATGATGGCCGTCACCACGAGGTAGCCGAGAAACACCCAGTGGCGCGTCTTCCACGCAGGCAACAACGCTGGGCGGCCGGCCTCTGGCCCCATAAGCAGCACACGGTGCCAGGCGACAGCAAAGAAGACGTACGGCACCACGGACAGGACGCCGAGACCCTGGCTCCAATGGAACGCCTGCAATTCAACCTCGGCACCGTCGAGAGACGCGCCCTCCTCCAGCAAGAGGCCGCGCATTTCGGGCGGCAGGAAATACCACTGCGCCAGGCCGATCAGCAGGCTGAGCAGCGCGGGAAAGGCCGCGGCCCGCAATAGGCTGCCCAGGTTGCCGAACATCATGCTGAGCGCCTGGCCCACGGTGCGAAAGATCGGCACGTTGCGCAGCGGCCGTTCCGGCGGCGCCGCCATGACGTGGTCCTGCCAAGTTTCGCTCATTTAGGTCTGTTCCCCCAAGCCTCGCCGCCCGCGCCTGGGTGCGCGAATCGGCATTGTACCCGTACCGGGCTGCGGTAAACAGCCGGATAACGAGCAGGGTGTGAAATTGCGCCAAGGTTGATTCGGCTATCCGATCTCCCGGGCGATGCGCCGCGCCGCGGCGGCCGGGTCGTCGTCGGCCGTAATGGGTCGGCCGATCACCAGCACGTCGGCCCCGGCGGCGAGGGCATCGGCGGGCGTGGTGACGCGCTTTTGATCGCCGGCGCCGGCCCAATCCGGGCGGATGCCAGGCACCACCAGGCGGAAACCGGGGCCCAGATCTTCGCGCAGGGCCGCAATCTCGCGCGGGCTGCAGACCACGCCATCCAGCCCGCAGTCGTGCGCCAGGCGGGCCAGACGGCGCACCTGCGCCTCGGGTGGCGTGGCCTGTCCGACCGCTTTCAGGTCGCCGTCGTCCAGGCTCGTCAGGACGGTGACCGCGATCAGCCAGGGCCGCTCCATCTCCAGGTCCTCGGCGGCCTCGCGGATGGCTTCCGCGGCGGCCTGCATCATGGCGGGCCCACCGCTGGCGTGCACGTTGACGATCTGCGGCCGCAGGTGCATCGCCGCGCGCAGGGCTCCGGCCACGGTGTTGGGGATGTCGTGGAACTTCAGATCGAGGAACAGCGGCTCGCCGCGCAGCGCGGCGCGCACGCCGTCCGGCCCGTGGGCGGTGAAGAACTCCTTGCCGATCTTGAAGCCGCCGACCTCGCCGGCCAGCTCGCGCACGATGCGCCCGGCGCGCTCCAGGTCGGTGGTGTCCAGCGCGACGAAGATGCGCTCTCTCGGATGTCCGGTCATGCCGCCTGCTCCCCGCGCGCCCAGGCCGCGAAATCGTCGAAGCCGCGCTCGCCGGTGACGGTCCTGCCGATTTCCCGGCCCATCAGTGCGCCGAACTTGAACATGTGGCCGGTGCAGCCGGTGACGACCAGGCTCGGCCCCTCGCGCTCCACGACGAAGCGCTCGTCGGGCGAGACCGCGTAGGGGCAGAGCCGTCCGCCCAGGATGCGGTAGTCCTCCGCCTGCTGCAGGAAAGGGGCCACCTGCGCGAAGATCTCCGCCGGCTCGTCTCGGCCCAATGGATCCATGGCGTCCGGGTCGCCCGGCCGGCGGTGCTGCGCCAGGCCGAACTTCAGGTCCGTGCCGCCGGCCGGCGGCGCGGCGTAGACGTCGAGAACGGCGCCCAGGTCGACGAGCGCGGGCGCCTCGCGCCAGGACGCGCGGTAGCGCTCCGGGGGTTCGGTGTAGACGACGGCCTGCCGGTGTGCCTCGGCCTTGCGGGCCAGGCCCGGGCGCAGCTTGTAGCTCCAGGCGCCGGCGGCCAGGACCACGGCCTCGGCGCGCACCTGCGTGCCGTCGGCGAGGGTTATGCGGGCGGCCTCCATGTCGACGGCCTCCACCCGCGATTCGGGATGCAGCGGCACGCCTTCAAGGCGCAATAGCTCCGCCAGGTCGGTGACGATGCGTTCGGCGAAGAGCACGCCGCCCTCGCGGTTCAGGATGCC
>JAWVYK010000111.1:0-8707 GCA_033722755.1 Rhodovibrionaceae bacterium
GGCCGTCGAGCAGTTCGACCGCAACGGCGTGATCGCCGAGCAGCGCCTGCAGCAGGTCGACGACGTGCTCGGCGGTGTGAGCAACGTGCTGCAACGGACCCGCGAGCTGCTGGTGCAGGGACGCAGCGAGGCCCCCAGCGCCGTTATCAGCGTGCCGATCTCGGCCGAGGAGAGCATCTTGTCGAAGCGCGCACGTTCCACGTTCAGGATTTTGCCCTTGAGCGGCAGGATCGCCTGGAAGCGCCGGTCGCGCCCCTGCTTGGCAGAGCCGCCGGCGGAATCGCCCTCGACGATGAAGAGCTCGGCGCGCGCGGGATCGCGCTCCTGGCAGTCGGCCAGCTTGCCGGGCAGCGAGGCCACGTCCAGCGCGCCCTTGCGCCGGGTCAGCTCGCGCGCCTTGCGCGCCGCCTCGCGCGCGGCGGCGGCCTCGACCACCTTGGCGACCACGCGCTTGGCCTCGTTGGGATGCTCTTCGAAGTACTGGGCAAGCTGGTCGTTGACCACCGATTCGACCACCGGCCGAACTTCGGAGGAGACCAGTTTGTCCTTGGTCTGGCTGGAGAACTTCGGATCCGGCACCTTCACCGAGAGCACGCAGGTGAGCCCCTCGCGCGCGTCGTCGCCGGTGAGCGCAACCTTCTCCTTCTTGGCGATGCCGGAGGAAACGGCGTAGCCGTTGATCTGCCGGGTCAGCGCCGCGCGGAAGCCGGCCAGGTGCGTGCCGCCGTCCTTCTGCGGGATGTTGTTGGTGAAGCACAGCACCGTTTCGTGATAGCTGTCGGTCCACTGCAGCGCCACCTCGACGGTCAGCCCGTCACGCTCGGCGTGGATCACCACCGGCGGGTCGATCAGCGCCTGCTTGGTGCGGTCCAGATAGCGCACGAAGGCTTCGATGCCGCCCTCGTAATGCAGGCCCACCTGCTTCGGCTCGGCCGAGCGGTCGTCGACGACACGCAGATAGACGCCGGAATTCAGGAAGGCAAGCTCGCGCAGCCGGTGCTCCAGGCTGGAAAAATCGAACTCCATGTGGGTGGAGAAGACCTTGGGCGAAGGCCGGAAGGTCACCTCCGTGCCGGTCTTGCCCCGGGCATCGTCCACCACGGCCAGCGGCGCTTCCGGCTCGCCGTCGGTGAAGCGCATGAAATATTCCTTGCCGCCGCGCCAGACCCGCAGCTCCAGCCATTCGGACAGCGCGTTGACCACCGAGACGCCGACGCCGTGCAGGCCGCCGGAGACCTTGTAGGAGTTCTGGTCGAACTTCCCGCCGGCGTGCAGCCGGGTCATGATGACCTCGGCGGCGGAGACGCCTTCTTCCTTGTGGATGTCGGTGGGAATGCCGCGGCCGTTGTCGCGGATCGTGGCCGAGCCGTCGCCGTTCAGGATCACGTCGATGCGGTCGCAGTGCCCGGCCAGCGATTCGTCGATGGCGTTGTCCACCACCTCGTAGACCATGTGATGCAGGCCCGAGCCGTCGTCGGTGTCGCCGATGTACATGCCGGGTCGCTTGCGCACGGCCTCCAGGCCGCGCAACACCTTGATGGATTCCGCGCCGTAAGCCTCGCCGCCGTCCTGGGGTCCGCCGTCCTGGGGCCCCCCGTCTTGGGGCGCGGCCTCCTGGCGCTTTGGATCCGGTGTCTGAGTCATGTGCGTTCCTTTGTGTCGTCACGGCCTCGCGTGTCGGCAGAGGGCGTCACCGTCGCCTCGCGCACCTGGAAGAACTGCGCGCGCGTCTCCAGGCCCTCGAACAGTCCCGCGTCGGTGCCGGTCAGCCAGGCCTGCGCGCCCAGGGCGACGATCTCGTCGAACAGGGCCGCGCGGCGCTCGGCGTCCAGATGCGCGGCCACCTCGTCCAGCAGCAGCAGGGGCGCGGACCCGCGGGCCAGCGCGATCAGCCGCGCGTGGGCCAGCACGATGGAAATCAACAGCGCCTTCTGCTCGCCGGTGGAGCAAAGCTCCGCCGGCATGTCCTTCTCCATATGGCGGACCAGAAGGTCCGTGCGGTGGGGGCCGACGCCGGCGCCGCCGTTCTCCGCGTCCTGAGACCGGGCCTCCGCCAGGGCCGCAGCGACGGCCTCCTCGGCCTCCACGGCGGCCATGTCGTCCAGCCAGCTCTCCACATCGCCGTCGAGCCCCAGCCCGGCGCGCGGAAACGGGCCGGTCGCCGCCTGGCAGGATTGCGCCAGGCGCGCCACGAGATCCCTGCGCGCCGCTGCGATGGCGAGCGCGCGGCCCGCCATGGCTTCTTCCAGCGCGTTCAGCCAGGCAGCGTCGGGCCGTCCCGCCTCGCCCTTCAGCAGTCGCGCGCGTTCGCGCATCGCGCGCTCGTAGGCGGTGACCCGGCCGGCATGGGCCGGATCGAAGGCATAAACCAGGCGGTCCAGAAAGCGCCGGCGGCCGGAAGGCGCCTCGCCGAACAGGCGGTCCATCTGCGGCGTCAGCCAGACGACGGCGACGATTTCGCCCAGCGCCTGCTGGCTGCCGGCCATGGCCCCGTCCAGCTTGACCGCGCGCTTCTCGCGCGCGAATTCCCCGGCGTTGGGGTCGCGCCCGGTGCCCAGCTGGCGCGGACCGTCCGGCGTCATCACTTCCGCCGCCACGGCCCAGCCGCCACTGGAGGGTCCGTCTGCGCACGCGTCTCTCCCGCGGCGCTCCAGCTCGGCCAGCGGGGCGCGGCGCAATCCGCGTCCGGGCGCCAGCAGCGAGACGGCCTCCAGCAAGTTGGTCTTGCCCGCGCCGTTGGGCCCGGTCGTCGAGCGAAAGCTCGGCCAGGGCGTAGTTGCGGAACGCGCTCAGCATCAGGCGGCTGAGCCAGATCCGCGCCGTGCCTGCAGCGTGCCGGGACGCGCCGTCGGCTGCGTCTCCGGCAGGCGTGCCGGAGGCTGACGGTGCGCTTGGTTGGCCCTCGGGCTCTCTGAGAATGATATGTCTCACTATGCGTTCAAATGTGCGCTCGCAACGGCGGCGGTTGTCCCGCCGCGACCCGGCGCTACACCCGCATCGGCATCAGCACGTAGAGCGCGCTCTTGTCGCCGATGTCGCGGATGATGGTCGGCGATGCAGCGTCCGACAGCGCGAATTCCGCGCCTTCGCCCTCGATCTGTGTGGCGATGTCCAAGAGATAGCGAGAGTTGAAGCCGATTTCGATGGCGTCGCCGTTATAATCGACCTCGATCTCCTCGGTTGCGCTGCCGTTTTCGGGGCTGGTCGCGGAGAGCGTCAGCGCGCCGTCGTTCATCGACAGCTTCACCGCCCGGCTCTTCTCCGTGGAGATGGTGGAGACGCGGTCCACCGCCGAAGCGAAGTCCTTGCAGGCCACCTTCATCAGCTTGTCGTTGCCCGAGGGAATGACCCGCTGGTAGTCCGGGAAGGTGCCGTCGATCAGCTTCGAGGTCAGCACGGTGGAATCGAAGGCGAAGCGGATGCGCGTCTCCGAAAGCTCCACCCGGCAGGCAACGTCGGCGTCGTCGATCAGCTTGCGCAGCTCGTTCACCGCCTTGCGCGGCACGATGACGCCCGGCAGGCTCTCCGCGCCGTCGGGCAGCGGCATCTCGAAGCGCGCCAGCCGGTGACCGTCGGTGGCCACGGCGCGCAGCAGCTTGACGTCGTCGCTTTCGGCCGCATGCACGTAGATTCCGTTCAGGTAGTAGCGCGTCTCCTCCGTCGAGATGGCAAAGCGCGTGCGGTCGATCAGGTTGCGCAGCTCCGGGGCCTGCAGCTCGAAGCTGTTGGGCAGGTCGGCCGCGCCGGTGGAGGGAAAATCCTCGCGCGGCAGGGTCGCCAGCGTGAAGCGCGAGCGCCCGGCGGCCAGCGTCATCTGGCCCGTATCGCCCGTCGCGTTCAACTCGATTTCGGCGCCGTCGGGCAGCTTGCGCACGATATCGTGCAGCGTGTGCGCCGGCGCGGTGATCGCGCCGGACTCGGCCACCTGCGCGCTCGCCGCCTCGACGATGGTCAGGTCCATGTCGGTGGCGGTCAGACGCAACTTGCCGTCCTCCGCCTCCAGAAGCACGTTGGACAGGATGGGTATGGTGTTGCGACGCTCCACCACGCTTTGCACGTGGCTCAGCGACTTCAGCAGCGCGGCGCGTTCGATCGTCAGCTTCATGGATGCCTTAAGCGTCTGAGAAATTTATGTGAATCGGCTCGATTTCGGATCCCCGACCGGCCAAGGCACGCGGCCCCGGCCCGTTGGCCACCAAGCCCGTCGTAAGGGAAGAAAAGCGGGCGAATCCGCGCCCTTCTCGACGGGGGCGCAGTATAGCAACCGACCCCCGCAAACGTAAGCGGAAAAGCCGCTTTCAACGCGCTGCGAGTTGCACCGGTTTCCAGGCGTTTGGCCGCACTCCGAGGGCTGCTCGCCGGACCTAGCTCTCCAGCATGCGTCTGAGCAGGTCGACATCCTCGGAGAAGCCGGAATCCGTCGAGCGCAGCTCGTCCACCTTGCGCACTGCGTGCATCACGGTGGTGTGGTCGCGGCCGCCGAACTTGCGGCCGATTTCCGGCAGTGAGCGCGCCGTCAGCTGCTTGCAGAGATACATCGCCACCTGCCGCGGCCGGGCCACGGCGCGCGCGCGGCGCGAGGAGGACATGTCGGAGACCCGGATGTTGTAGTGCTCCGAGACCTTGCGCTGGATCTCGTCGATGGTGATCTTGCGGTCGTTGGCGCGCAAAAGATCGTGCAGCAGCTCCTGCGCGCTTTCCAGCGTCGGCGCCCGGCCGACCAGCTGCATGTGGGCGATGATGCGGTTGAGCGCGCCTTCCAGCTCGCGCACGTTCGAGGTGACCTTGTGGGCCAGGAACTCGAGCACCTTCTCGGGGATGTCGGCGCCGGCGCCCTCGGCCTTCGACTGCAGGATCGACAGCCTGAGCTCGTAGGTCGTCGGGTGTATGTCGGCCACCAGCCCCCAGCCGAGGCGCGAGCGCATGCGCTCCTCCACGCCCTCGAGGTCCGACGGGCTCTTGTCGGCGGAGATCACCACCTGCCGGTTCTGGTCGACCAGCGCGTTGAAGGTGTGAAAGAACTCCTCCTGCGTGGCCTCGCGCCCGCCGATGAACTGAACGTCGTCGATCATCAGCACGTCGACGGAACGGAACTCCTCCTTGAAGGCCATGGTGTCCTTCGTGCGCAGCGCGCGCACGAACTGATACATGAACTTCTCGGCCGAAAGATAGATCACCCGCTTTTCGGGCGAACGCTGACGGATGTGCCAGGCAATCGCGTTCATCAGGTGCGTCTTGCCGAGCCCGACGCCGCCATAGAGGAACAGCGGGTTGAACGGCACGCGGTTGGCCTCGGCCACGCGGCGCGCGGCGGCATAGGCAAGCTCGTTGGTCTTGCCGACCACGAAGCTCTCGAAGGTGAAGCGCGGGTCGAGACCGGCATCGGTCTGTTTGCCCAGGCTGCCATAGCTGCGGGCCTGGGCGCTGGCGGTGCGCTCGTAGAGGCCGGCGTCCGAGCCCTCGAGCTCAGCGGGCGGCGCACCCTC
The DNA here is from genome assembly GCA_033722755.1 of Rhodovibrionaceae bacterium. Classification (GTDB taxonomy): domain Bacteria; phylum Pseudomonadota; class Alphaproteobacteria; order Kiloniellales; family Rhodovibrionaceae; genus JAWVYK01. Next base: position 5,487 of record JAWVYK010000111.1, read on the forward strand.
CGAGCGTTGCGGCGTTTCCGGCCGGCGCAACTGCGGCGCCGCCGGCCGGCGGCTGGACAGGACGACGATTTCGACCGCCTTCAGCTTGGCGTCCTCGGCCCGCCACAGGGCCCGCAAACGGTCCTGATAATGGCTGCACACCCAGTCGCGCATGAAGCGCGTCGGCACCGCCAAGCGCGCGACCCCGTTGCGCACTTCGACCAGCACCAGGGGTTTCAACCAGCTGCGGAAGGCGGCGTCGCCGACCTCGCTGCGCAGCCGTCCGCGAACGCGCGCCCATTCCTCAGATCGGCGCGCGACGTCTTCCTCCGCTTTCATGAAGGCCTCTCCCATCCCGCTCGCGTTCGGTCCGCCGTGGATTTCGCGTCGCGCGCCGCCATCTACGGGCGACGATCGCTCCGCCACTTCCTCGGCCACCGGCTGGTTTCTGACATTATCGCGAGACGTTGAATACAAAGTAAAAAATCCTGCAGTTAAATCTTTGATGCCATGAGGTAAAAACTTCCCCTTCGCCAAAGAACTATTCGTTCCAGGCGTCGCTCTAGATCCCTGCCCATTGTTGGGCAGCAACTGGCCGGCGAACCCCCGCTTTCCTTTAAAAAGCGATATCCTGACCGAGCCGGGCGAATTTTGACTGCGGCGGCACGCGCGTTGTTGTTGTGGTTTTGCTGCGCACCGATTAGGCGGCTTAATCTACGCGTCACGAAATGGACAGGCAACGGGACTGAATCCGGAACACCTGAATTTTTCCACAGCCGGACCCGGCGCGCGGCATCCGCCGACGGAATTTCTCAATTGGATCATGGGTGGTCGCGTCGCGGAAAAGGTGCCTATCGAAGGCATGTCCGCCGCGTTTTTTTTGTCGCCGCCTGCACGCGGGCGTCGCGTCGGCGATTTTTTTGCAATGGCTGGGTGCGCACATGCAAAAACCGCGCCCGGTTTGCAACGGACGCGGTCGGATCAAATCGGCCGGGGGCGCCCCGGCCCGGGCCTTTCTCAGCCGAGCGCCTTGATGCGCCGGTTCAGTCGCGAAATCTTGCGCGCGGCCGTGTTCTTGTGCAGCACGCCCTTGGTCACGCCGCGGTGGATTTCGGGCTGCGCCTCGCGCAGGGCGGCATTGGCCGCGCCCTGATCGCCGCTGGAGATCGCGGTCTCCACCTTCTTGACGAAGCTGCGGATGCGGCTCACCCGCGCGCGGTTGACGTCCTCGCGCCGGGCGTTGCGGCGAATGCGTTTCTTGGCGGACTTGTGATGCGCCATGTTGCGTGTCGATCCGGGTTTTGTGTCGGTGGTCTCGGCGGTTCAATTCCGCCCGCGGCAGGGCCGCGAAGGCCGGGGTTATACTCCGCGTCCCAAGGGCCGTCAAGCGGTGCGAAAGGCGGCGGCGGCCGCCGCCTTCGCGCAGACCTAGCGGTCCTGGAAGTCGGGCTTGCGCTTTTCCGCGAAGGCGCCCATGCCTTCCTTCTGGTCGTGCGTGGCGAAGGTGGAGTGGAAGACGCGGCGCTCGAAGCGCATGCCCTCGGCCAGGGTGGTCTCGAAAGCGCGGTCGACCGATTCCTTGCACATCATCACCACCGGCTGCGAATAGCCGGCGATCTTCTCGGCCGCCTTCATGGTCTCGTCCATGAGCTGGTCGGCCGGCACCACCCTGGCGACGAGTCCCGAGCGCAGCGCAGCCTCGGCGTCGATCATGTCGCCGGTCAGGCACATGTACATGGCCAGCGACTTGCCGACCGAGCGGGTCAGCCGCTGCGTGCCGCCGGAGCCCGGGATCGTGCCGAGCTGGATTTCCGGCTGGCCGAACTTGGCGTTGTCGGCGGCGAAGATGAAGTCGCACATCATGGCAACCTCGCAACCGCCGCCCAGCGCATAGCCGGCCACGGCGGCGATCACCGGCTTGCGGCATTCTGCGACGCGCTGCCAGCCTTTCGTGATGAAGTCCTCGGTGTAGACCTCCATGTAGGTCTTGTCCTTCATCTCCTTGATGTCGGCGCCGGCGGCGAAGGCCTTTTCCGAGCCGGTGAGCACGATGCAGCCGATCTCGCTGTCCGCCTCGAAATCGTCGAGCGCCTGGCCCAGTTCGTCGATGAGCGCGGCGCAGAGCGCGTTGAGCGCCTTTGGCCGGTCGAGCGTAACGATGCCGACTTTGCCGCGTTTTTCCGTCGTGATGTTTTCGTAGGCCATGGCTTGCTCTCTCCTTACCTTTCGTCGGTTGCGCGTCGCTCGAACGCGTTGTTCGAATTGTGTCTGATGGATCCCGCGCGGATCAGCGCGGCTGCAAGGTGTATCTGACCGCCAGGTCGCCGTCGGCGCCGAGGAAATCGATCTCCAGCGCCTCGCCCTCGCGCAGGTATATGCCGTCTTGCGGCCGCCAGCCCAGCTGCGGCAAAGCCTCGCGGTAGAAGGCGGTGACCTCCTCGCGGCTGACGCTGCCGTGGGCGTAGACCTCGACAATGCGTCCCGAAGGCTTGTCGAACACCACGCCGGCGTCTTCCACCTCGCTCAGCCCCGGCATCAGGGGCACGTCCTCGAGCTCGGTCAGATAGACCGTCTGGGCGCGCGGCGCCGTCGGCGACACGGCGGTCCAGGCTGCGGCCAGCGCCACCGTCAGCGTCACGGCGGCCACGGCCCGGCGCAAGTTTTGTCGAATGCTGGGCTGCATGACGCCCTACCTACCCTAGCGCTGGCGCCATGGACAATAGAAAGTCGAGCGGCCGGACTGCACGATCCGCCGGATGCCCGAAGACGTGCCGAGCTGCGCCCCGCACTCGCAGCCCGGGCAGGCCGCGCCCTCGCGGTCGTATACCGCCCAGTGATGCTGGAAGTAACCGAGCTCGCCGTCGGCCTGCACGTAATCCCTGAGCGAGGAGCCGCCTGCGGCGATGGCGCGGTCCAGCACCATGCGCACGGCCTGCGCCAGGCGTTCGGCGCGACCGCCCTGCACGGTATAGGCCTGGCGCCGCGGCGACAGCCCGGCGAAGAACAGCGCCTCGCAGGCGTAGATGTTGCCGAGCCCGGCGACCACCCGCTGGTCCAGCAAGGCCGCCTTGATCGGCGTGCGCCGACCCTTCAGCGCCGCGGCCAGCGCCGGCCCGCTGAATTCGTTGGACAGCGGCTCCGGCCCGAGCCCGGCGAGCAGCCAGTGATCATTCAGCCGGTCCTCCTCGATCAGGTCCATCATCCCGAATCGCCGCGCGTCGTTGAAGCGGACCTGCCAACCC
>JAWVYK010000112.1:0-8694 GCA_033722755.1 Rhodovibrionaceae bacterium
CGCGTCCGGCAGGCGTTGCACGGGCTGCGCCCGGTAGCCGATAACCCGCCGCAATGCAAAGCCCGAGGCCTGCAGATCCTCTGCCAGCCGCCCGGCGATCGCCTCGCCGGAGAGGTGCAGCACGGGCCCGTCACGGCTGTCCAGCCGGCGCCGTATCAGTCTGGCCAGCGCCGCGGCATCGCCCGAGGCGCTTTCCACCTGCCGGAAGCCGGCGGCTTCAGCGCTCTGCGCGGTGGCGTCGCCAACGGCGAAGACAGGCAGCTGGCGCGGCAGATTCAAGTGCGCCGCGGCGCGCACGCCGTTGGAGCTGGTGAACGCCAGCGCCTGTACGCCCGAAAGCGTGCCTTCCAAATCACCGCCTGCGGGGCGAACAAGTTCAATTTCCAGCAGCGGGGCGAGGACGGGCTCGTGCCCGCGCGCGGCGACGTCCGCGGCCAGGTCGTCCGCATCCTCGCGCGGCCTGGTGATCACGACGTGCATCTGCGGGCCATTCCCAGCCGGCGGCTCAAAACAAATCCGCCAGGCGTTCGAAGAAGTCCTCGCCGGCGGCGGCGCGCAGTTCCCGGCCGGCGTCGCGGGCAAGCTCGACGGCGTCGCGCGGCGCCCCGCGACGCTCGCTGCGCCAGAGGCGTGATCCGTCCGGCTCTGCCAGCAACGCGCGCAGGCGCAGCGAGTCACCGCCGTCCTCGAGTTCCGCGAGCACGCCGATCGGCGTACGGCAGGAGCCGTCGAGGACTTCCAGGCAGGCGCGCTCCGCCAGCACGCAGAGCGCCGATTCCTGGTGGTCGAGCGGCGCCACCAGATCACGCGTACGTGCATCATCGGCCCGGATCTCGAGGCCGATGGCGCCCTGCGCCACCGCCGGCAGCATGTCCTGCGGGTCGAGGCGGCTTTCGATGCGCTCGGCCAGGCCGAGACGGTTCAGCCCCGCCACCGCCAGCAGGGTGGCGTCGACCTCGCCGGCGGCCAGCTTCCTGAGGCGCGTCTCCACATTGCCGCGGAGGATCGAGACCTGCACGTCGGGACGCGCGGCCAGCACCTGCGCCTGGCGCCGCAGGCTGGCGGAGCCGACGACAGCGCCCGCCGGCAGGTCCAGGAGAGTGGGCCCGTGCGGCGAGAAATACGCGTCGCGGACATCCTCGCGCGGCAGAATGGCGGCCAGGGCCATTCCATCTGGAATCCAGGTCGGCACGTCCTTCATGGAGTGCACCGCCGCGTCGATGCGGCCGTCGGCAAGCGCTTCCTCGATTTCCTTGGTGAAGAGGCCTTTGCCGCCGATCTCTGCCAACGCCCGATCGGTCACCCGGTCGCCGGTGGTGCGGATGACCACCACTTCGACCGCTCCCTCGACCGCGAGCTCGGGGTTGGCCGCGGTCAGCCGGCGGCGCACCTCTTCCGCCTGCAACAGGGCCAGACGGCTGCCGCGCGTGCCAAGGCGGATCATCGGCGTCGTCGAGGGCTGGATATCCGTCATGGCGCCTTGTTTAGGCCTGCGCCCGCATCTCTGGCAAGTCCGGCAGGCGGCCGCCGCGCGAAAGCTGGCGAGCGGCGGCGGGAGACATTAGATTGCCGGCATGACCGAGACGCGCGCCAATGACGATCTGATCCTGCTGGGCATCGAAACCTCCTGCGACGAGACCGCAGCGGCGGTGGTCGATTCCGCGCGCGCCATCCGGTCCAATCTCGTGCTGTCGCAGTTGAGCGAGCACCGGCCTTTCGGCGGGGTGGTGCCGGAGATCGCCGCACGCAGCCATCTCGACCATCTGGATTCCCTGGTGGAGAGGGCGCTGGAAGACGCCGGCGTCGGCTTTGAGGATCTGGACGGCGTGGCCGCGACGGCCGGACCGGGGCTGATCGGCGGGGTATTCGTCGGCGTCATGACGGCCAAGGCCATCGCCGCCGTGCGGGACCTGCCCTTCGTCGCCGTCAACCACCTGGAAGGCCATGCGCTGACCGTGCGGCTGACGGACGATGTGCATTTCCCCTACCTGCTTCTTCTGGTCTCGGGCGGGCACTGTCAGCTTCTGGCCGTGGAAGGCGTCGGCCGTTACCGCCGCCTCGGCGGCACCATCGACGACGCCGCGGGCGAGGCCTTCGACAAGACCGCCAAGCTGCTGGGCCTCGGCTATCCCGGCGGGCCGGCGGTGGAGGAGGCCGCCGCACGGGCGGCGGCGCGCGGAGCGGACCCGCAGCGCTTCGACCTGCCGCGGCCGATGCGCGGACGCGTTGGACCGGAGGGTGAGATCGACTTTTCCTTCTCCGGCCTGAAGACGGCCGTTCGCAGCCGCCTGGAGGACCTGGGCGATGCACCCTCGCAGGAAGACCGGGAGCACCTCGCGCTCGCCTTCCAGCGGGCGGTTGGCGAGGTATTGGCCGAGCGGGTCGCCCGCGCCCTTGCGCGCTTCCAGGCCGAATACGGGCAGGCGGGACCCTTGGTCGTCGCCGGCGGGGTCGCGGCCAACGCCTTCCTGCGGAGTGTCCTGACGGAAGCTGCGCACGGCGCCGGAGCCCGGATGATCGTGCCGCCCGTCGAGCTGTGCACCGACAACGCCGCGATGATCGCCTGGGCCGGGGTCGAGCGGCTGCGCCTTGGGCTCACCGATCCCCTGGACTTCGCGCCGCGGCCGCGCTGGCCGCTGGAAGCGCTCAGCCACCGCAAGGCCGCGGCATGAGCGAGGCAGGCATCCGCCGCCTGGCGGTTATCGGCGCCGGGGCCTGGGGCACGGCCCTGGCCACCGCAGCGCGGCGGGCCGGCAGCGAGACCGTGCTCTGGGCGCGCGAGGCGGAGGTCGCGGACTCCGTCAACGCAGACCATGAGAACCCGATTTTCCTGCCGGGCGTGGCGCTCGACGCGGCGATCCGCGCGACGAACGACGTGGCCGAGGCGGTGCGAGAGGCCGACGCGGTTCTACTTGTCGCGCCGGCGCAGCATCTGCGCAGCGTGGCCGGCCAGCTCGAGCCGCATGTTGGCGGCGATACGCCCGTGGTGATCTGTTCCAAAGGCATCGAGCGGCAGAGCGCGGCGCTGATGAGCGAGGTTACCGCCGCCGCCCTGCCGGGCCGGCCCCTGGCCGTGCTGTCCGGACCCACCTTCGCGCGCGAGGTGGCCGACGACCGCCCCACCGCCGTGACCCTGGCCGCGGAAGACCCCGAAATCGGAGAGGCGCTCATCGCGGCGCTGGGCTCGCGACGGTTCCGCCCCTACCTCGGCGACGACCTGGTGGGCGCGCAAATCGGCGGGGCGGTGAAGAACGTCATCGCGATTGCCTGCGGCATCGTCGCCGGACGCGGCATGGGGGCGAACGCGCGGGCCGCGCTGATCACCCGCGGGCTGGCGGAGATCGCCCGCCTGGCGGCGGCGAAGGGCGCTTATGCGGAGACCCTGATGGGGCTTTCCGGCCTGGGCGACCTGACGCTGACGGCCACGGACTCCCAATCGCGGAACTATTCGCTGGGCGAGGAGCTCGGCCGCGGGCGGGTGCTGCAGGAAATCGTCGGTGAACGCCGCAGCGTCGCCGAAGGCGTTCATACCGCCGAAGCCGTGCTGAGCTTGGCCGAACGCCTTGGCGTCGACATGCCGATCACGGAATCGATCGACGCGGTCCTGAACAGGGGCGCCGGTCTGGAAGAGATGATCGAGGCGCTGCTCGCCCGGCCCTTCAAATCCGAAGCCCGGTAGAGGCTTGGCGCACCCGCCTGCCATGATCTAGGCTCGCCTGACGGATCGGGAGAGGGGCCCGACAGGGAAGGACCGACAGGCCATGCAATTCGCCATCATCTGCAAGGACCGCGCCGACGCCGGCAATCTGCGCCAGGAGACCCGGTCGAAGCACATAGAGTATCTCGACCAGCACGAAAGCCGACTGGTCTATGCCGGCCCGCTGCTGCGCGCCGACGGCGAGACGCCGGCCGGTTCGCTGCTGGTGTTCGATGGCGAGGACAAGGCCGACGCGGAGGCCTTCGCCGAAGGCGACCCCTATGCCGAGGCGGGTCTTTTCGAGAGCGTCGAGATCCACCCCATCCGCCAGGTCTATCCAAAGGGCTGAGCCGGGCGCCTACTGCGTATCGTCCTCGTCCGATCCCGGGGTTTTCATGGTTCGGAAGAAGCCCCAGATGCCGAGGCCGACGGCGGCCAGGAAGAACCAGACCACGCCGATCGCCAGGCTCGCCGCGCCCGCCGCTTCGCTCCAGTCAGGCCCGAAAGCCAGGAAATAGGCGCCTATCGGATACCAGATGCCGCCATCCGGGGAAGGAAGCGGTATGGTCGTGAAGCCAGCGGCGAAGACGCCGGTCGCGATGACGATCCGCCACGGGGCCGCCAATCGCCTTGTGAGCCACAGCGCGGCGATAAGCAACAGCGCCGCCATGCCATACCAAACGAGATAGAAATCCGGCATGCGCTGGGGCTCCTTCGTCCTCCTTCGTCCTTCGGCAACGCCGTCAGGCGGCGCTCCGAGCCCCTTTGACGAAGCTCGTGTAATCCTCGGCAATGTCCTTGACCGCGGCCTCGAAGAGCTCGCGCCCGATCTCCGGTGTGGCCAGGTGCGGGGCGGAACCCATGCGCCCGTCCGGAAAACGCCGACGGTAGTCGTGGCAATCCGTGAAGGGGCCGTTCGGTGCGACCTCGGGGCTCATCTCCACCCGCTTCACGTGGTCCGGATAGGCGTGGTAGGTGAGTGAGACCTCGGAGCAGGTGGCGTGGCTGCCTTCCTTTGCGCCGAAGCGCTTTTTCGAGATGCGCTGCACGCCCGTGCTTTCGAACCAGTTGCGCAGCTTGCAGACGATGGGCGGGCGGTTGTCGCCGGCCTTGCCCAGCGACGTCTCGGCATAGATCTCGGCAAAGGCAGCGGTGACCGTGGCGATATTGCCGCCGTGGCCGTTCAGGAAATAGAAGCGGTCGAAGCCGTGGCGCGCCAAGGAGTTCACCTGATCCTGCACCACGGCGATCAGCGTCGAGGGCCTGAGCGTGATCGAGCCCGGGAACCCCAGATGATGCTGGGCCATGCCGACCGCGATGGTTGGCGCGACCAGCGCGCCGGTCTCATCGCCCACGGCCTTGGCCAGCACTTCGGGGCAGAGCGCGTCGGTGCCGATGAAGCCGTTGGGCCCGTGCTGCTCCGTCGAGCCGATCGGCACGATGATGCCGGTGGAGGTTTGCAGATAGGCCTCGACCTCCTGCCAGGTGGAAAGCTGTAATTGCATGGGCCGCCCCCTCTTGCTGCCACGGAAATTCCGGAGGCGGCCGCCGCCGCCAAGCGGCCCAACCTACAGCCCACCGCGCATGGTTCCAATGGACATGTCGCCGCGGATAGATCCCGGGCGCCATTCGGCACGCGCATGCCAGTTCCGGCGGTTTGTCATTTCATGGCGGTCCGCAACCCGACTAATATGGCAATATTGCTGACCTAGGTGACGTGCGCCCCATGCCGGACTTGGATCTGCTGTTGGCATTCGTCTGGTTCGCGTTCGTCGGCGCCATGACGCCGGGGCCGAACAACATCATGCTGACCGCCTCGGGCACAAATTTCGGATTTCGCCGGAGCCTGCCGCATATGGCGGGCATTGCCGTCGGCTTCCCGGTCATGGTGCTGGCCGTCGGGCTTGGCCTGAGCCCGCTGCTGGAGCGCTACGACCGGCTGCACGACCTGCTGCGCGCGGGCTGCCTCGTGTTTCTTCTCTATCTCGCCTGGAAGATCGCGACGGCGGCGCCTCCGGAGACAGTCCCGTCGCGCCGGCGCAAGCCCAAGCCGCTGAGCTTTCTTGCCGCCGCAGGTTTCCAGTGGATCAATCCGAAGGCCTGGGCGGTGGCGACCGGGGCAGTCGCAGGCTTTACGGTGTCGGGAGAGCCCATGGCGCCGCAAGTGCTGTTGCTGGCCGGCATCTTCCTCGCTATCTCTGCGCTCAGCACCGCGAGCTGGGCCGGCTTCGGCACGGTGATCGGCAGGTGGCTGACCGGGCGCTATCGCACGCCATTCAACGCCGCGATGGCCCTCCTCCTGCTGCTCTCGATGGCGCCGGTGCTGCTGGCTTTCTAGGGTGCGCCGCGCGGCGCCGGCAGAACAGGGGAAGAGGCGAACCATGGCCTATTGGCTGATGAAGACGGAGCCCGGCACCTGGTCCTGGGACGACCAGGTCGAGGCGGGCACGGCGGAGTGGGACGGCGTGCGCAACCACCAGGCCTCCAACAACATGAAGGCGATGAAGGTCGGCGATCGGGCCTTTTTCTACCACTCGGTCAACGAGAAGCGCATCGTCGGCATCGTCGAGGTGGCAAAGGAGTACTATCCCGATCCCACCGATCCGTCCGGGCGCTTTGGCATGGTCGACGTCAAGGCGGTAAAGCCGATGGAGACGCCCGTAAGCCTGGTCGATATCAAGGCGGACGAACGGCTGTCCGACATGCCGCTCATCCGGCAGTCGCGCCTGTCCGTAATGCCGGTCACCGAGGCGCAGTGGAAGATGATCTGCGACAAGGGCGAAACCAAGGCCTAAAGGCGTCCGGGATGCGCATACTCTGCCGCCTGCAGGACATCGACGACGGCGAGGCCCGGGGCTTCGAGCTTGGCGAGGGCACCGCGCGGCGCTCGATCTTCGTCGTGCGCGATGGCGAAGCCGTCTATGGCTACGAGAATTCCTGCCCGCACCTTGGCACCCCGCTCGAGTTCCTGCCGGACGACTTCATGAGCGAAGACGGCTCGCACATCGTCTGCGCCACCCACGGGGCGCTGTTCCAGATTCACGATGGATACTGCGTGGCGGGCCCCTGCGCAGGCGACTGTCTGACGCCCGTGGACCTCCGGCTCGACGATCAGAGGCGGGTGGTTCTGCCCGAAAACGGCGGCACATAAGGCCTTGCGCGCGCCCAACCCTTGTTCGCGTGCGCACAATTGTGAATAATCCGCCACGATAAGCCCCGAATATACGCCGGACTTAGGGAACGCGCCGCGCCCTGCGCGCGTAAACCACAGCAGGGAACAAAGGGCCTTTTTGCCCAACGCCGTTGCGGCGGATTCAAAAAAACCACCCAAGGGAGCGAAACGGAGATGTCCGAAGAAACCGTCTTTTCGATCAAGGACGAAATCGCCGACGAAGCTTGGGCCGACGAATCGAAATACTTCAAGATGTACGAACATTCGATCTCGGACCCCGAGGAATTCTGGGCCGAACACGGCAAGCGGATTCACTGGTTCAAGCCGTATAGCCAGGTCAAGGACGTCGAATTCGGGAAGCAAGACGTCAACATTCGCTGGTTCCACGACGGCACGACGAACGTCTGTTACAACTGCGTCGACCGCCACCTGGACGAAAAGCGGAACGACACCGCGATCATCTGGGAAGGCGACGAACCCGACGACAGCAAGAAAGTCAGCTACGGCGAGCTCCACGAGCAGGTCAGCCGTCTGGGCAACGTGCTGAAATCCATGGGCGTCGAGAAAGGCGACCGGGTGACCATCTACATGCCGATGATCCCCGAGGCCGCCTACGCGATGCTTGCCTGCGCGCGCATCGGCGCGATCCATTCTGTGGTGTTCGGCGGGTTCTCCCCGGATTCGCTCTCCAACCGTATCCAGGACTGCGACGCCAAGGTCGTGATCACCGCCGACGAGGGCGTGCGCGGCGGACGCAAGGTGCCGCTGAAGAAGAACACCGACCAGGCGCTGCAGAACTGCCCATCGGTGGAGAAGGTGCTGGTGGTCAAGCGCACGGGCGCGGATGTCGAATGGAACGACGAGCGCGACCGCTGGTATCACGACGAGATCGAGAAGGCCTCTGACGACTGCCCCTGCGAGGAGATGGATGCGGAGGATCCGCTCTTCATCCTCTACACCTCGGGCTCGACGGGCAAACCAAAGGGCGTGCTGCACACGACCGGCGGCTATCTCGTCTACACCTCGATGACCCACCAGTACGTCTTCGACTACAAGGACGGCGAGATCTACTGGTGCACCGCCGATGTCGGCTGGGTGACCGGCCACAGCTACATCGTCTACGGGCCGCTGGCCAACGGCGCGACAACGCTGATCTTCGAGGGCGTGCCGAACTATCCCGATGCCTCGCGCCACTGGCAGGTGGTCGACAAGCACAACGTCAACATCTACTACACCGCCCCCACCGCCATCCGGGCGCTGATGAAGGAAGGCGACGAACCGGTCAAGAAGACCGACCGCAAGTCCCTGCGCGTCCTCGGCACGGTGGGCGAGCCCATCAATCCCGAGGCCTGGCTGTGGTACTACCGTGTCGTCGGCGAAGAGCGCTGCCCGATCGTCGACACCTGGTGGCAGACCGAGACCGGCGGCATCATGATCACGCCGCTGCCCGGCGCCACGCCGATGAAGCCGGGTTCCGCCACACGGCCGTTCTTCGGCGTGAAGCCGGTCATCGTGGACAACGAAGGCCGCGAACAGGAAGGCGCGACGGAAGGCAACCTCTGCATCGCCGATTCCTGGCCGGGCCAGATGCGCACCGTCTACGGCGACCACGAACGGTTCGAGCAGACCTACTTCTCGACCTACGAAGGAAAGTACTTCACCGGTGACGGTTGCCGCCGCGACGAAGACGGCTTCTACTGGATCACCGGCCGGGTCGACGACGTGATCAACGTCTCGGGCCACCGCATGGGGACGGCCGAAGTCGAATCCGCGCTGGTCGCCCATTCCCAGGTCGCCGAGGCCGCGGTCGTCGGCTTCCCCCACG
>JAWVYK010000113.1:0-8675 GCA_033722755.1 Rhodovibrionaceae bacterium
CCGCCGGCCCGCTGGTCGTGGCGCCGATTGCCCGCACCCCCGGCAAGGACGATATATCCCCGGACGGCTTCGTTCCCCCAGTCTACGGCAAGCTGAGCCCGACCGAGGACCTGCGCCTTGGCCTCGGGATCAACGCGCCCTTCGGGCTCGTGACCGATAACGATCCGAACTGGATTGGCCGCTACCACGCCGTCACCTCCGAGCTCACGACGATCAACATCAACCCCGTGGCCGCCTATCGGCTGACGCCCTGGCTTTCGCTGGGCGGCGAGCTGAAAGCCCAATACATCGACGCCCGGCTGACCAACGCGGTCGATATGGGCGCGGTGTTTCTTGGCGCCGGCGGCGTCGGCACTGCCGACGGCTTCGCCGATCTGACCGGCGATGACTGGGGCTTCGGCTACAATTTCGGCGTCATGATCCATCCGACCGACGATTTCCGCGTCGGTCTGGCCTATCGCTCGCAGATCAACCACGTGCTCGAAGGCGACGTCGATTTCACCGTGCCCGGGGCCATGGCTGGGGCGGCCGCCGCCACCGGGCTCTTCGCGGACACCGGCGTCAAGGCGAGCGTCACCACGCCCGCCAGCGTATCGGTGGGCGCGCACTGGGACATCAACGAGCGCTGGTCGGTCATGGGCGAGTTCGAGCTCACGGAATGGAGCGACTTCGACGAGCTCAGGATCCGCTTTGACAATCCGGCCCAGCCCGACAGCGTGACGCCGGAGAATTGGGACAACACCTATTTCGTCGCCACCGGCGTGACCTTCCGGCCGAACGAGGATATCGATCTGCGCGCGGGCGTGGCCTTCGATCAGTCGCCGATCCCGGACGCCTTCCGCACGCCCCGCATCCCGGGCGAGGACCGCTATTGGGTGGCTTTCGGCGCCGGCTGGGAGCCCTACGACTGGCTGAAGCTCGATTTCGGCTACACGCACATCTTCGTCGGTGACGGCGATGTCGACCTGAAGGGCAATCTGGCAAACCCTGCCGATCCGAACCGCTTCCGCGGCAACCTTTCGGGCACCTTCGAGAACTCGGTCGATATCGTCACCGTGCAGGGACGGATCACGTTCTAATCCCGGAATAAAAAAGCCGGTGCGGAGCCAACCGCGCGGGACCAGGGCGCCCTTGTGCGTCCACTGAAAACAGGGCCGTTCCCCACCCGGAACGGTCCTTTTTTCTTTGCCGCGCCAAACGGTCCGCTGCGCGCGCTTGTTGCACTGCGAAACTTGCAAATTTCGCGGACGGGCCTTAAGTCAGTCGCCGGGAACGACGATAGACCCCCACCAACGAAAGCGTTTTCTGACATGGGTTACAAGGTTGCAGTGGCCGGCGCCACCGGCAACGTCGGCCGTGAGATGCTGCAGACGCTGGCCGAAAGGAATTTCCCCGCGGACGAAGTGGTCGCGCTGGCCTCCGAGCGCTCGGCCGGCCGCAAGATCTCGTTCGGCGAGAATGCCGAACTGAAGGTGCAGGACCTCGCGGAATTCGATTTCAAGGGCTTCGACATCGCGCTCTTCTCGCCGGGCGGCAAGGTCTCGGCCGTGCATGCCCCGCGCGCCGCACAGGCCGGGTGCGTGGTGATCGACAATACCTCGCACTTCCGCATGGATCCCGAGGTTCCCCTCGTCGTGCCCGAGGTCAACGCCGGGGCCATCGCCGGCTATACCAAGAAGAACATCATCGCCAACCCCAACTGTTCGACCATCCAGATGGTCGTGGCGCTGAAGCCGCTGCACGATCTGGCCAAAATCAAGCGTGTGGTGGTGGCGACCTACCAGTCGACCTCCGGCGCGGGCAAGGATGCGATGGACGAGCTCTTCGAGCAGACGCGCGGCATCTATATGAACGAACCCGTGCGTCCCGACGCCTTTCCCAAGCAGATCGCATTCAACGTGATCCCGCAGATCGACGTCTTCATGGATGACGGCTCCACCAAGGAAGAGTGGAAGATGGTGGTGGAGACCAAGAAGATCCTCGACAAGTCGATCAAGGTGAGCGCGACCTGCGTGCGCGCGCCGATCTTCATCGGCCACGCCGAAGCGGTGAACGTGGAATTCGAGAATGCCATCGACGAGGAGTCCGCGCGCGAGGCGCTGCGTAACGCCGAAGGCATTGCCGTGATCGATCACCGGGTCGAGGAAGGCTATGTCACGCCGGCGGAATGCGCGGGCGAGGACCCGGTCTATGTCAGCCGCATCCGCTCCGACCCCACGGTCGAGCACGGACTGTCGCTGTGGGTGGTGGCGGACAACCTGCGCAAAGGCGCGGCGCTCAACTCCGTGCAGATCGCCGAGCGGCTGGCCCAGGACTACCTGAGCTAGGCGGCTAGACGCTGTCCACCAGGTGCGCGGCCACAGCATCCTCGTTCCAGTAGAGGCCGGCGCCCGGGCGCTGAGGAATGTGAAGATGGCCGTCGCGGATCTCGTACGGCTCTTCCAGGATGGGGTCGACCCAGTTCTGCCATTCCAGCCAGTGGGCGCTTTCGCTGACCCGCATCATGTGGGCGGCCACTTCCGGATAGAGGTGAGTGGATATCGGCACGCCAGCCGCCGCGGCGATGGCTGCGGCGCGTTGCCAGCCGGTCACTCCGCCGATGCGCATGAAGTCGGGCATGACCAGGTCCGATGCGCGCATCTTCACCGCCGTGTGCAGAGCGCGTGGGCCGTAAAAGTTCTCGCCCAGTTGGATCGGCGTCTTCAAATCCGCCGCCAGGCGGGCGTGCCCCTCGAGGTCGTCGTAAACCAGCGGTTCCTCGATCCACGCCAGGGCCATGTCGTCCATGGCATGGCATCGCTGCAGGGCCTCGGCGAGGTCTAGGCCCTGGTTGTAGTCAGCCATGAGGTGCACGTCCTCGCCCACCGCATTGCGGATCGCCTCCACGGCGGCGCGGTCCTCCAAGGGCCGGTCGCGGCCTAGGCGCAATTTGAGCGCGGCGAATCCGCCTTCCTCCAGCAGCTCCTGCGCCTCCTCGGCGACCTCTCCGGGCGATTTGAGCCAAAGCCCGTTGCTGTTGTAGGCCGGCACCGGACCCGGCGTTCCGCCCAGCAGACTGCACAGCGGCACGTCGGCGGCGCGTGCGAGCGCGTCCCATGCCGCCATATCCACGCCGGAGACAGCGATCATCGACAGGCCTTCGTAGCCGACGAAGTGCAGGGACTTGCGCCCCGCCTCGAAGAGGTCGAGCGGCGCCACCGGCCGGTCGGCCAGCGCCTCGCCGAGGTCGTGCAGGGCGGGCACCAGATAGCGCATGGCCTTGGCGATGTAGGGCTCCAGATAGCTGCGTCCGATGACGCCCTCGTCGGTGTGCAGGTCGATCAGGACGAGCGGCCAGTCGGTGATCGTGGCGATCCGCGCGACGATCGGCCGTTCCAGCTTCAGGACCAGTGCTCGCGCCTCGATCTTGCGCAAGGTCAGGCTGGGCAGGGTCATGGCGGTCCTCCCGGTGGTGCCGTCAATCGAGCGCTTCGGCGGCGAAGTGCCGCGATGGAGAGAGAATGGCATCGCCGCCGGCGACGAGCTGCAGCTCGCGCTCGCCGGCTTCGCCGGTCTGCTCCAGTATGGCAAAGACTGCCGCCACCGAGGATTCCAGCGCCCTCGGCACGGCGTCGATCGCATTGCCGGCCTTCAGGAGATAGCCCAGGAACAGGGCGGCCAGGGCGTCGCCGGCGCCGTTCGGCATGGGTTCCAGCTGCAGGAACGGCGTGACCACGCGCCAGGCGCCGGCGGTTGTCACCGCCATCACCTCCACGGTGCCGGGCCGCGTGTTTCCGTGCTTCAGGCTCGTGACGAGCACGACGCCCGGGCCTGTCGAGATCAGGCGCAGCGCCGCGGCCACGGTGTCTTCGATCGTGGTGACGCGCATTCCCGCCAGCGTCTCCAGCTCGAACATGTTGGGCGTGACGACGTCGGCCGCCGGCAGGGCGCGTTCGCGCATGAATGCAGGAATGTCCTCGGAGACGAAGAGGCCGCTTTCGGCATCGCCCATGACCGGATCGCAAAGATAGATCGCCCTGGCGTTCGCGGCTTTGACGCGCAGCGCGACGGAGAGCGCGGCCTCGCCCGATCCGGCCTCCCCCAGATAGCCGGTCAGCACGGCGTCGCAGCGCTGCAGCACGCCCAAAGCCGCCAGCCCGTCAATGACCTCGGCGATATGTGCGGCCGGCAGCACGCGGCCGCGGAAGTCGCCATAGCCCGGATGATTGGAGAACTGCACGGTCATGACAGGCCAGACCTCGATCCCCAGCCGCTGCAGGGGGTAGACCGCCGCGGCGTTGCCGACGTGGCCATAGGCGACGTGGCTCTGAATGGAGAGGACGTGGAGCATGCGCGCCCGCCGTGCGATGGCTGCGGCGGCCGCGGTGCAGCGGGCGCGCCGTGGTTTTGGAAAGTCGCGCTTACCTTGCCACAGCGCAGTGATGCTTTATAGTCGCGCACCGCTCGACCGAGCGTTCAGCACCAGCAACAGATTCGCCACGGGAGACCATCGTCATGGACGCTTCCGCACGCCCCCGGCGCAGCGTGCTCTATATGCCGGGCTCGAACACGCGGGCGCTGGAAAAGGGCCGGACGCTGCCGGCCGATGCGCTGATTCTGGATCTCGAAGATGCGGTCGCGCCGGACGCCAAACTGGAGGCGCGCCAGAACATCGTTGAAGCGGTGGGGGCCGGCGGCTACGGCAAGCGCGAGATCATCGTGCGCACCAACGGCCTGGACACGGCCTGGGGGCACGAGGACCTGGAGGCGGCGGCCGGAACGAAGGCCGACGCCATCTTGCTGCCCAAGGTCGAAAGCGCCTCGATGGTGCAGAAAGCCGCCGAGATCATGGAAAAAGCGGGCGCCCACCAGGACATGGCCCTCATGTGCATGATGGAGACGCCAAAGGGCATGCTCCGCGCCGAGGAGATCGCCGCCGCGCACGACCGGCTCTCCTGTCTGGTCATGGGCACGTCCGATCTGGCGAAGGACCTGCACGCCGAGCACACGCCCCAGCGCTTGCCCTTCATCACCTCGCTGGGCCTCTGCCTGCTCGCCGCGCGGGCGCACGGCCTGGCGATCGTCGACGGCGTGCACCTCGACCTGGAGGACGACGAAGGCTTCGAGGCGCAATGCATCCAGGGTCGCGAGCTGGGTTTCGACGGCAAAACGCTGATCCATCCGAAGACCATCGCCAAGGCGAACGAGGTCTTCGCGCCCTCCGAGAAAGAGGTGGAGCGCTCGCGCCGCATCATCGAGGCGCATGCCGAGGCGCAGAAAAAGGGCCAGGGCGTGGTCGTGCTCGACGGCAAGCTGATCGAGAACCTGCACGTGGAAAACGCCAAGCGGTTGGTCGCGCTCTCAGAGGCCATCGCAGACCTCGAGAGCGCGGCGACGGAGGCCCGATGACGAACAAGGCCGCCCCAGGACACTTCTTCGAGGATTTCCACCTCGGCCAGGTCATGCGCCACGCCACGCCGCGCACGCTCGGTCCGGGCGATCAGGCGCTCTATACAGCGCTTTACGGCGGGCGTTTCGCCGTCCATTCCGCGGAAAGCTTCGCGCGCCAGCTGGGATATCCGGGCCTGCCTCTGGACGAGCTTCTGGTCTTCCATGTGGTTTTTGGCAAGACGGTGCCGGACATTTCCCTCAACGCGGTGGCGAACCTGGGCTATGCGGGGGGCGTGTTCCATCAGCCGGTCTATGCCGGCGATACACTCTCGACCACATCCGAGGTGATCGGCCTGAAGGAGAATTCCAACGGCAAGACGGGCACCGTCTACGTCCGCTCCTTGGGCGTGAATCAGCGGGGTGAGAACATCGTCAACTACGTGCGCTGGGTGATGGTGCGCAAGCGCGACGCCGCATCACAGCCGCCGGAAGCGATGGTCCCGGAACTGCCGCGGGCCGTCGCGCCGGAGGAGCTCGTGGTTCCCGACGGACTCGACCTCTCGGGCTACGACAGCGAGTTGGCGGGCAGCCCGCACCTGTGGGACGACTACGACGAGGGCGAGCGCATCGACCATGCCGACGGCCTGACCATCGAAGAGGCCGAGCATCAGCTCGCCACCCGACTTTACCAGAACACCGCGAAGGTGCACTTCAACCAGCATCAGGAAAAGGACGGGCGCTTCGGCCGGCGCATCGTCTATGGCGGGCACATCATCTCGATCGCTCGGGCGCTCAGCTTCAACGGGCTGGCCAATGCGTTCCGCGTGGCGGCGATCAACGCGGGGCGGCACACCGCGCCGAGCTTTGCCGGCGACACCATTTACGCCTGGTCGGAGGTGCTGGAGAAGGCCGAGCTGCCGGGCCGGCGCGATGTCGGTGCGCTGCGCGTGCGCAGCGTGGCCACCAAGGACCGCCCCGCCGGCGACTTCCCTTTCAAGGCCGACGACGGCGCCTACGAGTCCGCGGTCGTGCTCGATTTGGATTACTGGGTTCTGATGCCGCGGCGCTGACGGCCGGCAGGCCAGGTTTTTTGCGCCGGACCGGCTGTGACGTCCGATCGGTTGCTCGGCCGAAAAGGCAGAGGCGCCGGGTCGTTGCGGCCGGTGACGAGACCGGGGTCCGCAACACGGCGTCTTCGGGAAACGACCGGGAGCAGCCGGTCGGATGGAGTTTCCGCGAAGAACGCGCAACCCGACGCCTCAGGAGCCTTTTAAGCTCCGCCACACGCCGCCGACACGCGCGGTTCTGTCAGTTTCTCCTCAGGCCATACCGGACCTGGCGACCCCGAGAACGGCCCCGGGAAGAAACCGGCGTGTCCGATTACTCGGACGCGCTAGCCGCTGGCAGTTTTCTTCGCGGTCCCTCCGTCGACGCCAACACCCGGAGGCGGTGGCGGCGCGGCTCCAGACATCCGGTCGCGCCGGGCGGGACCGTGGCGTATGCCGGAAGGGCTCCGGCACCTGCTTTGGTCCCGCTCTGCACCTCGGGCCGGTTCCTCGACCGGTTTGCGGACAAAGCGGCGAAGCCGCCTATCGCATCCCGGTCGCGGTACCCGTCGCGCGGCTCTTGGGACCCCGCAGGATCCGGAACCGTCGTCGGGCATCACAGGGCCGCTGGCGAGACCCTGTCGGCCCTGGCACTTCGCCGGCCGGGTGCTGGAACGAAAACGTTTCAGGCACCCGTTCGGCAAAGCCGGACATCCGGGCGAAACGGTTTGCACCGCTTCGCGGACCCGAAGAAGACGGCGTCGAA
Organism: Rhodovibrionaceae bacterium; assembly: GCA_033722755.1. GTDB lineage: Bacteria > Pseudomonadota > Alphaproteobacteria > Kiloniellales > Rhodovibrionaceae > JAWVYK01. The sequence goes on from JAWVYK010000113.1 coordinate 7,183, forward strand.
AGGTCGGCTTGAGCCGCCTTGCGGCGCCGCTCTGCCGGACCGGACCCGAAGGTCCGTGTCCACGGTGGCGCTCCGATCGAGGTTGGCGGAAGGTACGAACAAGTGCCGGGTGGCCGGCCTTGCCGGACCGCGCCGTCGACCTCGGCGGATCAGCCACCGACGCTTCGGTGCGTGCAGGCTCAATGGTCGCGAAAACTGTTGCGTCCAGCAAGGTTAAAGAGCAATCAAAATGCAATTTCTTGTGCATAAAATATAGAAAATTTCACAAACTATTCCGGCGATATCCACAGACTTTTCCACATTTCCGAATCCGTTGTCGCTTTGCGCAAGTGCAGACCCGCGCTTTATTTGCCTGGCGGGCTGGCCGGTGCAGTCATCGCATGGCCCTGCGACACCCGGTCACACAGCCGCCGCGGGCGAGGATCCCATTTCAAGCCAGTCGGCGTGTCGGCCGCCAGGACGGTGGGCCTCGTGCACACGTTGTGCGCCGCAACAGGGGTGACGTTGACTCGCTCTCGGCCGCAGTCTAAACCGAAAGGCAAAGTGATTTGCCGGACAAGCCGGCGCCTGAATACCCGGGCGAACAGGGGGGATAATCATGACAGGTGAGAACCGGCCGCTTTCCCCGCATTTGCAGGTCTATCAGCCGCAGCTGACCTCGGTCATGTCGATCATGCACCGCCTGACCGGCATCGCGCTGGGCGTGGGCACGCTGCTGCTGGTCTACTGGCTGGTCAGCGCCGCCGCCGGTCCGCAAGCCTTCGCAAATGCCCAGGCCTTCATCGGATCGCTGCTGGGATATCTGCTTCTGCTCGGCTGGTCGGTTTCCCTCTTCTATCACCTCGCCAACGGCATCCGGCATCTCTTCTGGGACGCCGGCTACGGATTCGAGCTGGAGAGCGCATACCGCTCGGGCTGGGCGGTGGTGATCGCAACGGCGGCGCTCACCATCCTGGCCTGGATCATCGGCCTGACGTCCTAGGGGAAGGAGCAGAGGCATGACCAATCTCCGCACGCCGCTGGCCCGCGTCCGCCACCTTGGCTCCGCCAAATCCGGAACCGCGCACTGGTGGGCGCAGCGCGTGACCGCGGTGGCGCTCGTGCCGCTGTCGATCTGGTTCATTGCCTCGGTCGTGGCGCTCGCCGGCGAGGACTACGCGACGGTCGCCGCCTGGCTTGGCTCGCCCATTCCGGCAGGCCTGATGATCTTGCTGATCGTCGCGACCTTCCACCACGCCCAACTGGGTTTGCAGGTGGTGATCGAGGACTATGTTCATCACGAAGGGATCAAGATCGCCAGCATACTGGCGGTCAAGGGGGCGGCCGTACTCCTCGGCCTCGCCTCGGTTCTTTCGGTTCTAACGCTTCTTTTCGGAGGCTGATCGGCCATGGCTGCGAAGAAAGGCAACGGCAAGTCGAAAGGCAAGAGCGCCCAGAAGGTGACGCCGGCCTACGATGTGCATCACCACGCCTACGACGTGGTGGTGGTGGGC
>JAWVYK010000114.1:0-8648 GCA_033722755.1 Rhodovibrionaceae bacterium
CACCGCGCCATCGTCTGGCAGGACCGCCGCACCGCCCGGCACTGCGAGAAACTGCGCAACGAGGGGCATGAGGCGCTGGTGACCCGCAAGACCGGTTTGCTTCTCGACCCCTATTTTTCCGGCACGAAGCTGGCCTGGCTGCTCGACGAGGTCGATGGTGCGCGCGAGGCGGCAGAGGCGGGCCATCTGGCCTTCGGCACGGTGGACAGCTTCCTCGTCTGGAAGCTGACAGGCGGGCAGGCGCATGTCACCGACGCGACCAATGCCTCGCGCACCTTGCTCTATGATATCCGCGCCAACGACTGGGACGACGAGCTTCTGGACCTGTTGCGCATCCCGAAATCGGTGCTGCCCGAAGTGCGCGACAGCGCGGACGATTTTGGAACGGTCCATCCCGAGATCCTCGGCGGGGAGATTCCGATCCGCGGCATAGCCGGCGACCAGCAGGCGGCGACCGTGGGGCAGGCCTGCTTCGATCCGGGCATGATCAAATCCACCTACGGCACCGGCTGTTTTGCCCTGGTCAACATCGGCAACGAGCCCATTGAATCGCAGCACCGGCTGCTGACCACGATCGCCTACCGTTTGGACGGGCGCACCACCTATGCGCTGGAAGGCTCGATCTTCGTGGCCGGCGCCGCCGTGCAATGGCTGCGCGACGGGCTGGGACTGATCCGCAAGGCAGACGAAAGCGGACAGCTCTCCTCCGAGGCGGACGAGGACCAGCCCGTGGTTCTGGTCCCCGCCTTCGTCGGCCTCGGCGCACCGCACTGGGATGCCGACGCGCGCGGCGCGATTTTCGGCCTGACGCGCAAGACCGGGCCCAAGGAACTCGCCCTGGCCACCCTGGAATCCGTGGCTTTTCAGACGCTCGACCTTCTCGAAGCCATGCATGCCGACTGGCAAAGCGGCGAGAACACGGTGCTGCGCGTCGCTGGCGGTCATGCTGGCCGCGCCGGTCGACCGGCCCGCCGTGCTGGAGACGACCGCACTGGGCGCGGCCTGGCTGGCCGGCTATGGGGCCGGGGCATGGCCCGCACAGGAGGAATTCGCCAAGCACTGGAGGCTGAAGACCCGCTTCGAGCCGGCGATGGAGGACTCCCGCCGGCAGGAGCGCATCGCGCTCTGGCGCGACGCCGTGCGCCGCGCTCTCTCTTCGACAAGCTGATCGCTCCGAAGGCCTTGGGCCCGGGAGCGCGGCCCCCTTGAACCGCTTTTTTCAAATTACGTTTCGTCACCGTAAAATTAGAATTTTTCAGTGCGAGCTGTGTAAATTGTAATTGACACCGCATGCCGGTCGGATGCACGGTCTACATATCAGGCCGGATCGACCGGCAAGGGACTGGTCCTCCCAAACGGACCCGCGGGATTTGACGGGCAGCTTGCGGCCGCGTGACCAATCGCTAAAGCGCCACGGAGCACATGCTCCGTGGGCCCGCCACTTTAGGTCCACGGGAGCATGCGGTGAATCCCCTTACAACCCCCTCCTCCTCGGAATTTTCATCCGGCGCTTCGCGTACGAACCGGTCACGCAAGGCTCATGTCGCGATCGTCGGTGCCGGTCCGGGCGATCCGGAGCTCTTGACGCTCAAGGCGCTGCGGCGGCTCCAGGGCGCGGATATCGTCGTCTACGACGCCCTGGTGGGCCCCGAAATCCTCTCATTCGCGCGCGGCGACGCCGAGTTGGTCTATGTCGGCAAGCAACGCGGCAAGCACTCCTGCAGCCAGGCGGAGATCAATGCGCTCGTGGCACGCCATGCGAAGCAGGGGCGCCGGGTGGTGCGGCTGAAGGGCGGCGACCCCTTCGTGTTCGGACGCGGCGGAGAGGAAGTCGATCACCTAGCGCAACTGGGAATTTCCGTCGAGATCGTCCCCGGCATCACCGCGGCCACGGCCTGTGGCGCGGTGGCAGGCATTCCGCTGACCCATCGCGACTACGCCTCCGCCGTCACTTTCGTCAGCGGCCACGGCAAGAACGGCGAGCCGGCGTTGGACTGGCGGGCCCTGGCCCGGCCCCACCACACGCTGGTCGTCTACATGGGGCTGCACAGTGCCGCCTCCATCGCCGAGCGGCTGACCGCCAACGGACGCGGCGGGGATACTCCGGTCGCGGTGGTGGAGCGCGGCTCGCTACCCGACGAACGCATTCTCTTCGGCCGCCTTGCCGGGCTGGCCGATCTGGTGGCGCAGCATGACGTGCGCTCGCCGGCGCTCATCGTGGTCGGCGAGGTGGTTGCCGCCGCGGCGGCCCGCGATGAACGAACTTTGGCGAGAGAGCGCACTCCCGCGGCGCCCGCCGCCGCCGCGGAATAGGAAGGAGCGAGGATCATGCCGCACCTGAAATTGCTCACCGCCAATCGCCTGACAGACGGTGTCGTCGTATTCCTCGGCGCGGACGGTGACTGGCAGGAGCGCCTGGAGACGCTTCGCCCAATCCGCGAAGAGGAAACCTTGGCCGAGCGGGAACTGCAGGCGGAGGCGGACGTGGCCGCGCAGCGGGTCGTCGGCCCCTATCCCATCGACGTGGTCGAGGACGACGGCGACCGGCTTCGCCCGCTGCGCCTGCGCGAGGTGATCCGCGCGGCAGGGCCTACCGTGCGGCTGGACCTCGGCAAGCAGGCGGAGGCCTGAGCGATGTACCGTTACGACGAATTCGACAGGGCCTTCGTGCTTTCGCGTGTGACGCAGTTCCGCGATCAGGTCGCGCGGCGGCTATCGGGGGAGCTCGACGAGGACCAGTTCAAGCCGTTGCGCCTGCAGAACGGCCTGTATTTGCAGCTGCACGCCTACATGCTGCGCGTGGCGGTGCCCTATGGGACGCTGTCCTCGCGGCAACTTCGCAAGCTGGCGCACATCGCGCGGCGGTACGACCGCGGCTACGGCCACATCACCACGCGGCAGAACATCCAGTACAACTGGCCAAAGCTGGAAGACACGCCGGACATACTGGCAGAGTTGGCCGAGGTCGAGATGCACGCGCTGCAGACCTCGGGCAACTGTATCCGCAACGTCACCGCCGACCCGCATGCCGGGGCGGCCGCCGACGAGATTTCCGACAGCCGGGTGACGGCGGAGATCATCCGCCAATGGTCCAGCCTGCATCCCGAATTCGCCTTCCTGCCGCGCAAGTTCAAGATCGCCGTCACCGGTTCGCCCAACGACCGGGCGGCGGTCAAGGTGCACGACATCGGATTGCGTCTGCACCGCAACGACGCGGGCGATGCGGGCTACGAGGTGATCGTGGGCGGCGGCCAAGGCCGCACGCCGCGTATCGGTCAGATCATCCGGAGCTTCCTTCCGGCGGAGCATCTGCTCAGCTATCTCGAGGCCATCCTGCGCGTCTACAACCGCTTTGGCCGACGCGACAATCTCTTCAAAGCGCGCATTAAAATTCTCCTGGAAGCTGTTGGTGTAGAAGAGTTTACGCGCCAAGTAGAGGAGGAGTGGGCGCATACCCGAGAGACCGCCGTGGACGTGCCGCTCGAGGAGGTCGAGCGGATCACGGCCTACTTCGCGCCGCCGCCTTTCGAGGACTCGCCGCCCCCGGCAAGCCTTGACGCCCTGGCCCGCGACGACGCGGAATTCGCGCTGTGGCGCAAGTCGAACCTGAGGGCGCACCAGCGCCGCGGCTATACCATCGTCAATGTCTCGCTGAAGCCCACGGGCGGCATTCCGGGCGACATTACCGCCGAACAGATGGAAACCGTGGCCGACCTGGCCGAGCGCTACTCCTTCGCCGAGCTGCGCTTCACCAAGGAGCAGAACATCGTCCTGCCGCACGTGCGCGAGGCCGACGTGCCGGCGCTCTGGCAGGCGCTTCGGCAGGCGGACCTGGCCGCCGCAAATATCGGCCTGTTGACCGACATCATCGCCTGCCCCGGCCTTGATTACTGCAACCTCGCCAACGCCCGTTCGATCCCTGTGGCACAGGCGATCCAGCAGCGCTTCGACAGCATCAAGCGGGTGCACGAGGTGGGCCCGCTCACGCTCAACATCTCGGGCTGCATCAACGCCTGCGGCCATCACCACGTCGCGAACATCGGGATCCTTGGCGTCGACAAGAAAGGCCAGGAATTCTACCAGATCACGCTGGGCGGCCGGGCCGACGAGCACGCGGCCATTGGCACGATCGTCGGTCGCGGCCAGTCGGGCGAAGAGGTGCCGGACCCCGGCGGGTCCCTTGTCGAGACCTAAGGCAACGAGCGCCGCGAAGCCGAGCAGTTCGCAGACACGCTCGCGCGCATCGGCATTCAGCCATTCAAGGAGCAGCTCTATGGCACTCATCCGGGACGGTAAAATCGTCGAGGACGCCTGGCGCCATGCCGAAGACGCCGAAGCTCTCGACCACGATGGTCCGCTTTTCGCCGGGCTGGCCCATTGGCGGCAGCATTTCGGCCAACTCAAATCCCGCAACCGGCCGACCGGCCTGCGACTGGAGAGCGACGAAGCGCCCGAGGACGTCGAAGACCTGCTGGCCTATGTCGACGCAATCGCGCTCAGCTTTCCGAAATTCACCGACGGGCGCGCCTATTCCCACGCACGCATCCTCAGGGAGCGCTATGGCTTCGACCGCGAAATCAGAGCCTGCGGCGAGATCCTGCCCGACCAGGTGCTTCTCATGACCCGCTGCGGCTTCGATACCTTCGAACTGCCGGAAGACGCCAAGGCAGAGACCTATCTGCGCGCCTTTCAGGCCTTTGGCGTCTTCTATCAGCCCGCGACCGACAATCGGCCCTTTGCAGCGCGGCTGCGCCGCCGGCAGGAGGAGAAAGCATCGTGAAGCAGCTCGACCCCCGCTTCTCGCAGTTGCCGTTCCCCGACGTCGAACGCCTTGCTTCGGTCGAATCGCGCGCGTTCGAGCTGGACCTGCTTTACGGCGACGAAGCGGCCGAGGAGCTTCTCTGCCTGGCGATCCGCGACGTCTTTCCCGACCGCGTCGCCCTGGTTTCGTCCTTTGGCGCGGAATCCGCGGTGCTGCTGCATATGGTGGCGGCGATCTGCCCGGATACACCGGTCATCTCTGTCGACACGGGCAAGCTCTTCGGCGAGACGCGGCGCTACCGGGAGCGGCTGGCCGAACGCCTGGGACTGACGGATCTGCGGGTCGTCTCCCCCGATCCTCTCGGCATCAGGCGGGCCGACCCCGACGGTCTGCTCTTCGCCCGCGATCCAGACCGGTGCTGTGCCTTGCGCAAGACCCGCCCGCTGTCGCAAGCGCTCGCCGAATTCGATGCCTGGATCACCGGCCGCAAAGCCGCACACGGCCATGAACGCGAGGGCCTGCGGGCGTTCGAGAGCGACGGCCGACACATCAAGGTCAATCCCTTGCATGGCTGGAGCAAAGCCGACGTCGACGAGTATTTCGACGCCCGCAACCTGCCCCGCCACCCCTTGGAGGCCGACGGCTTCCTGTCGATCGGATGCATGCCCTGCACGGACCGCGTTTGCCCGGGCGAGGGGTTGCGTGACGGCCGTTGGCGGGGCCTGGAGAAAACCGAGTGCGGCATCCACGCGCGCAGAGAGAGATAGGACGATGGGAATCATGTCGAACCAGGGTTACGCCGGCGATCTGTCGCCGTCACTCGCCTATCAGCTACTTGAAGACGACCCGGAGGCGGTGCTGATCGACGTGCGCACCGTGCCCGAGTGGCAATTCGTTGGCGTCCCGGCGCTGGACGCTCTGGAAAAGTCCATCCTGTTTCTCTCGTGGCAGGAGTATCCGGACATGCGCCCGCACGCCGATTTCGCCGGTGCGGTCGAGGAGCAAGGAATTCGTCGCGACCAGCCGATCCTGCTGCTCTGCCGCTCCGGCCAGCGCTCGCGCGCGGCCGCGATCGCGCTCACCGCGGCGGGCTATCAGCGCGCCTATAACGTGGCCGAAGGCTTCGAAGGCGCCCTGGACGACGATGGCCACAGGGGCACCGCAGGCGGCTGGAAGAGGGCGGGACTTCCCTGGATTCAGCAATGAGCGGCGGCAAGACTCTCGACCCGTCGAAGTGGCGGCCGGCGACACGCTTGGTGCGCGGCGGAACAACCCGCAGCGAGCACGGCGAGACCAGCGAGGCGATCTGGCTGACCTCCGGCTTCGTCTACGACAGCGCCGAAGAGGCCGAAGCGCGATTCCGGGGAGACCGCGCCGGGTTCATGTATTCGCGCTATGGCAATCCCACTGTCTCGATGCTGGAGCAGCGCCTGGCCCTTTTAGAGGACGCCGAAGACTGCTTCGCCACCGCGAGCGGCATGGCGGCGGTCTACGCCTCGCTGATGTGCCAGTTGCAGGCGGGCGATCGCGTGGTTGGCTCGAAAGCCCTTTTTGGATCGTGCCATCACATCCTGACGCAGATCCTTCCGCGCTTCGGCGTGGAGATCGAACTGGTCGACGGCCCCGATCTGGCCGCCTGGGAGCGGGCGCTGACACCGCAGACGGCCTGCGTTTTTTTGGAGACGCCGGCCAATCCGACCTTGGAGCTCATTGACCTCAAGGCCGTCGCGGAACTGACGCGCAAGGCAGGCGCACAGCTCATCGTCGACAACGTATTCGCGACGCCCCTGCAGCAGCAGCCGCTGCAGCTCGGCGCCGATATCGTGGTCTATTCCATGACGAAGCACATCGACGGCCAGGGGCGGTGTCTGGGCGGAGCGATCCTCGGCACCCGGGAGTTCATCCGCGGCCCGTTGCAGCTGTTCATGCGGCACACCGGCGGGGCGCTCAGCCCGTTCAACGCCTGGGTGATGCTGAAAGGCCTGGAAACATTGCCGTTGCGCCTGGAGCGCATGTGCGCCAACGCGCTGCACATCGCCGAGATGCTGGAAGGCCGCAACCGCGTCACCCGCGTCCTTTACCCTGGCCTGCAAAGCCATCCGCAATACGCCCTCGCCCAGCGGCAGATGCAGGGTTCCGGCTCGGTGCTGTCTTTCGAATTGGCTGGCGGGCAAGCGGCGGCGCACCGCTTCCTCAATGCCCTCAGGCTGATCGATATTTCCAACAACCTCGGCGACGCCAAGAGCCTCGCCACCCACCCGGCCACCACGACGCACCGCGCCATGGGCCCGGAGGGGCGCGCGGAGATTGGCGTCAGCGACGCCATGGTGCGTCTCTCGATCGGCCTGGAGGACCCCGCGGATCTGGTCGACGACGTCGCCCAGGCGCTGGCCGCGTGACGGTCGGCCGCCGGTAATTCCCGCGGCGAAAATCAGGTATCGCGCACCGGCCTATACGTTTCCGTCGTGACCGTCCATTCCGCCGCGAATTCGCCAGATCGGCCAAACACGCCGCTTGCCAAATAACCCAGGTGGCGAGAGAATCTGCTGGAGACCTCGCCGAAGCACGCATTTGCACCACGGAGGCTTGGAAGCGGTGAGCCAGAAGGTCCAGCTCACGCGGATGCGGCGCCTGCTCGGCGCCGGTGCTCTCGTCGCGCTCATCGGCTTTGCCCCGACCACCGCGCTTCGCGCCGACACGCCAGCCTGCCCGCCGGTCCAAATCGACGGAAAGGCCGTCAACATCGAAGGCTTTCAAATCGTAGCCCGCGAAGGCGGAGAGGAGGTGACCTCCGCAGACTTGCCGGTTCTGGGCTCCGGCTGGCGGTGTCGGGCGGTGCATGCCTTCCCACACCGCGGACTGGTGTTCGTCGATTGGTTCGAAGGCGCCGCCAGGACCTCGCAAATCATTAAGCGGACCAGTCTCCTCGCCTTCACGATTCGCGATGGCGCGTTGCTGCCGCTGCGTAACTGGACTCTGCTATTCGGTGCCGAAGACAACGATGGAACGCATGTGTGGACCGAGCAGTCCTACCGCCTTAAGACGACGGACATCGGGGTGGAGGTGGAACTAAGCGGCGTGCGCCGTTTACGGGTGGACAAACATTCGCAGCCGCAACCGCACCTCGACTGACCGTCCGGCCATCGTCGGACCGGCAAGACTCATGGGACCTTTTGGAGCCGGGCGATGACCGCTTTGCGTAACATCCTGATCTCTGCGATCGGGCTGATCGGCGCCGTCCTGATCATCGGCACCCTCTTCGACTTTGCGCTGCGCCTGCAAAGCGCGACAGGTCTGGCGGTCCTGATTCTGTCCGTTGCGATATCGCTTCTGCTCCACTGGCTGATTCGCAGGAACCGCGCCCCGTTTCGCCTCTGGTATGCCTTGCCCATCGTTCTCGGCGGGGGCGTCGGCCTCTTTGCCGAAACCGCGCTTGTCGGCTGGTTCTCCGATATCGGCGCGCTGATGATGGGACTGGGAACAGGATTGCTCAGCTTCGCGGTGCTGCAGCTTTGGGCGGATACGCGCGGCAAGCGCGACTGGTACGCGCTCCTTCCCGTCACCGGGCTGGTGCTTGCGTCAATTGCGGCCGGCGTCGTCGACTGGTTGGGCGACGCAGGCGGATAAGCGCGCGCCCCCGTGCCCCGTGCCGGGATTATTCCTGCTGACCCTGGCCGCTGTTGAGATCGATCGGCTCAGAGGTGGCGGCCGGGTCCGAGACATCCACGCTGCCGCCGCCTGCGCCTTCCGATCCGGCCTCGGCGTCGGGATTGACCCAACCGCCGCCCGAACCCGCGCCAGAGCCCGTCGCTGCACCGGTGCTGTCGGAATCCAGCGGCCGAATGCGCGTGTACTGGCTGCCGAACTGCACCAGCACGGGCTCGCC
>JAWVYK010000115.1:0-8634 GCA_033722755.1 Rhodovibrionaceae bacterium
GCCTTCATCACTCACGCGGCATGGCTGGATCAGGGTTGCCCCCATTGTCCAATATTCCCCACTGCTGCCTCCCGTAGGAGTCTGGGCCGTGTCTCAGTCCCAGTGTGGCTGATCATCCTCTCAGACCAGCTACGGATCGTCGCCTTGGTAGGCCGTTACCCCACCAACAAACTAATCCGACGCGGGCCCATCCCAGGGCGATAAATCTTTCCCAATAAGGCGTATGCGGTATTAGCCGCCGTTTCCAGCGGTTATCCCGCACCCCGGGGTAGGTGCCCACGCGTTACTCACCCGTGCGCCACTCACGTCCGAAGACGTGCGTTCGACTTGCATGTGTTAGGCCTGCCGCCAGCGTTCGTTCTGAGCCAGGATCAAACTCTCAAGTTGACCTCAGCACCACGGCGCCCCTGCCCGCTCTCGCGGGAAAAAACGCCGCAGGCCTCGAACGAGGGTCCCCGTCACCGGCGCCCCCGCGACATCCACCGGCGCCGAAACGCCGGAGACACGCGAAAACGCCAACAACAGCGAACCGTATCTTGGTTACGCATGTTTGGCCTCGCAAAAGTGATGCGACGGACATCCATGGACGATCCAAAAAAACGGGTCCGATATTCGGCCTCGCCGACAGCCGCCCCCGGCACCCGGAAAACCCCCGCCAGGCGGGAGCAAACCAGAACACCGAAAACGCCGCCGGAAGACCAGGCAACGGGTCCCTTTGTCCAAACCGCCAGCCGCCTCGACAGGGCACGAAACCCCGCCAAAAAGCAGCCCGCCGACAAACCGACGCCGCAACCTACCCGAAGGACCGCCGTCCGCGCATCCCTTCCGATAAAGCTTCTACAACAATGTCCTCAATCACCGCTGCCGCACAGAACATTCCGGAGCCGGGGCCGCACGACCCCATATCCCAGGTGTTTCCATCCAATCGGCAACGCACAACAGCACGGACCGAGCGTCTCCCCGTTCCGCGCTGCGGAGGCGGGTTATAGGTCCGGCCGGTCGGGCTTGTCAAACGCTTTGTTGCGTATTTCTCGCAGGGGCCGGGCCGCCCTTGCCGGCCCCTACCAAATGGCGTCGGAATCGGTCCGAAATGTGCGTATCTCGCGCATCGATTCGTGACTGATTCTTAACCACTTGTAGGAGGTTTTTAAAGCATCGTGCTTGACAATGGGCGGAACCGGCCGGCATTGTCGGAAAAGAGTTAACCGCAGGGAGCACGTACGGCTTCGCTGTGCGATCGCGTCAAGGCCCGGCGCTGAGAATCGGGGACCGCCGGGCGAATTGGGTCGAGACGCAAAGCACGACTTGCAAGCGAGGCCTGCCCGCCTTTGTGGGGGAGCAAAGAACGAACATAGCGCGCGGCGCGATGGGACCGGACGAGCGAGGAGTCTCAGGACTCGGACTCTGCCGGCATCATACGCCGCAGCACCGCAACGGACCGGAACAGGACATTCGGACGCATGACATCTGCGATTCCTCTCCATGTTATCCGCAATGCCGCGCTCGCCATCGGCGTCGTCGCAATCTCCGCCGTGGCCGCCATCACCACGGTCAAGAGCTCGATCAACACCGGCGGCATTGTCGACGAGGCAAGCCATCGCGCGGCTAACGACAGCGAGGGCCCGGCAGCCCGCGCCGCACCGCAGCCGGAAGTCCCGGTCCAGCCGGAGCCGAAGCGCCAGGCAACGATTGCCACCGGCCCGCTGCACGCGTTGGACGACCTGGAATCCCAATTGCCGGCGGAAAACTTCATTTTTGCGCCGGGCTCCGGGGCGGAGGCATGGCTGACCGACGCGCCGCGCCATCAGGTCGTCTCGGTCTCGCGCGGCGACACGCTGATGCAGCTGCTGACCGGCGCCGGCCTGGCGCGCAGCGACGCGTATTACGCCATCGAGGCGCTGAAGGAGGTTTTCAGCCCGCGCCACCTGCGTCCGGGTCAGGAGATCGAGCTGACGACGGCCCGCGGCGCTGAGGGGGGCGAGCGCCTGCTGTGGCTGAACCTGGCGCCGGACGTCGAGCGCGATGTCGTCGTGTTGCCGGCGGCCGGCGAAAACCGTTTCGCCGCACAGTCAATCGAGCGGCCGCTGGCCGCAGAGCTGGTGGGCGCCGAGGCGACCATTCACACCAGCCTGTTCGAGGCCGCCGCCGATGCCGGCGTGCCGCCGCCCGTGCTGGTGGAGATGATCCGCACCTTCAGCTTCGACGTGGACTTCCAGCGCGACGTGCAGCCGGGAGACACCTTCAAGCTCGTCTACAAGCGTTTCCAGGACGAGAACGGCGATATCGCCAAGACCGGCGAGATCCTCTACGCCCAGCTGACGCTCAGCGGGCGCGACTATGGCCTCTACCGCTTCGTCGACAAGGACGGCTTCGAGGACTATTACGCCGCCGAGGGCAAGTCGGTGCGCAAGGCGCTGATGCGCACGCCCATCGACGGCGCGCGCCTGTCCTCCGGCTTCGGCAAGCGCCGCCATCCGGTTCTCGGCTATACCAAGATGCACAAGGGCACCGACTTTGCCGCGCCCACCGGCACGCCCATCTATGCCGCGGGCAACGGCACCGTGGCGCGCGCCAGCCGCTATGGCGGCTATGGCAACTATGTGCGTATCCGCCACAACTCCACCTACCAGACGGCCTATGCGCACATGCATGGCTACGCCAAGGGCATCCGCGCCGGCGCGCGGGTCAAGCAGGGCCAGGTGATCGGTTATGTCGGCTCTACCGGGCGTTCCACGGGTCCGCACCTGCACTACGAGGTGCTGGTCAACGGCAAGCAGGTAAACCCGCGGTCCATCAAGCTGCCCAGCGGCAAGGCGCTGGCCGGCGAGGAGATGTTCCGCTTCCAGCACGAGCGCGCGCGCGTCGACGCTTTGCGCGAGCGGCTTCTGGGCACGCCGACACGCGTCGCCTGCGCCCAGGAGGCGTGCTGAGGCAAGGCGCTTGGGCGCGCCCTCTGCCAAGCCGACAATATCCAGACCTGACAACAGTCGAAGAGCGGCGCTCACCGGCTTGTGGGAGCGCCGCTCTGGCGTTTTCGGTTTCGATTTTCCAGCTCTGAGGCCGGCGGTTACTCCGCCGCCGCCTGGCCGGCAGCCTCGCCGTTGATGACGAGGCCGCCCTCGCCCGCGCTCACCTGAACGCGGTCGCCCTCGGCGATCTTGCCTTCCAGGATCATCTCCGCCAGCGGGTTCTGCAGGTGGCGCTGGATGATCCGCTTCAGCGGGCGCGCGCCGTAGACCGGGTCGTAGCCGGCCTCCGCCAGCCACTCCTTGGCCGAGGCGTCGAGCTCGAGCGCGATCTTGCGGTCGGCCAGCATCTTCTCCAGCCCCGCAAGCTGGATGTCGACGATGCCGGTCATCTGCTCGCGCGTCAGGCGATGGAACAGCAGCACGTCGTCCAGCCGGTTCAGGAACTCCGGCCGGAAGGCGGAGCGCACGACCTCCATCACCTGGTCGCGCACGGCCTCGCTGTCCTGGCCTTCCGGCTGGCCGGCGAGGACCTCGGAGCCGAGGTTGGAGGTCATGACGATCAGCGTGTTGCGGAAGTCCACGGTGCGGCCCTGGCCGTCGGTCAGGCGGCCGTCGTCCAGCACCTGCAGGAGCACGTTGAAGACGTCCGGGTGCGCCTTCTCGATCTCGTCGAAGAGCACCACCTGATAGGGCCGGCGCCGCACCGCCTCGGTCAGTGCGCCGCCCTCCTCGTAGCCGACATAGCCCGGCGGCGCGCCGATCATGCGCGCCACGGCGTGCTTCTCCATGTACTCCGACATGTCGAGGCGCACCATGGCGTGCTCGTCGTCGAAGAGAAACTGCGCCAGCGCCTTGGTGAGCTCCGTCTTGCCGACGCCCGTGGGCCCCAGAAAGAGGAAGGAGCCGATGGGGCGGTTCGGATCCTGCAGACCGGCGCGCGCCCGGCGCACGGCGTTGGAGACGGCATAGATCGCCTCCTCCTGGCCGACGACGCGGCTCTTCAGGCGGTCCTCCATCTGCAGCAGCTTCTCGCGCTCGCCCTGCAGCATGCGGTCGACGGGAATACCGGTCCAGCGGCTGACGACGGTGGCGACCTCGTTGTCGGTCACCTCCTCGTTCAGCATGTGGCTGCCGCCTTCCTCGTCCTCGTGTTGCTCGGCTTCGGCCAGCTTGCGCTCCAGATCGGGGATGACGCCGTACTTGAGCTCGCTGGCGCGGTCCAAGCGGCCCTCGCGCTGAGCGATCTCCAGCTCGCTGCGGGCCTGGTCCAGCTGCTCCTTCAGCTTCTGGGCGCCGGCGAGCTTCTCCTTCTCGGCCTGCCAGCGCGCGGTCAGCTCATTGGACTGCTCCTCAAGCTCGGCGATCTCGCCCTTGAGCGTCTCAAGGCGCTCCTTGGAGGCCTTGTCGCTTTCCTTCTTCAGCGCCGATTCCTCGATCTTCAGCTGGATCAGCTTGCGGTCGATCTCGTCGATTTCCTCGGGCTTGGAATCCACCTCCATGCGCAGGCGGCTGGCGGCCTCGTCGACGAGGTCGATGGCCTTGTCGGGCAGGAAGCGGTCGCTGATGTAGCGGTCGGACAGCGTCGCCGCGGCGACGATCGCGCCGTCGGTGATGCGCACGCCGTGGTGCAGCTCGTACTTCTCCTTCAGCCCGCGCAGGATGGAGATGGTCTCCTCCACGCTGGGCTCGTCGACGAAGACCGGCTGGAAGCGCCGGGCCAGCGCCGCGTCCTTTTCGATGTGCTTGCGGTATTCGTCCAGTGTGGTGGCGCCCACGCAGTGCAGATCGCCGCGCGCCAGGGCCGGCTTCAGCATGTTGGAGGCGTCCATCGCGCCCTCGGCCTTGCCGGCGCCGACCAGGGTGTGCAGTTCGTCGATGAAGACGATGATCTCGCCCTCCGCCGCGGCAATCTCCTGCAGCACGGCTTTCAGGCGCTCCTCGAACTCGCCGCGGAATTTCGCGCCGGCCACCATGGCGCCCAGGTCGAGCCCCATCAGCCGCTTTTGCTTCAGCGCCTCCGGCACGTCGCCGTTGACGATACGCAGCGCCAGGCCCTCGACGATGGCGGTCTTGCCGACGCCGGGCTCGCCGATCAGAACCGGGTTGTTCTTGGTGCGCCGCGACAGCACCTGCATGGTGCGGCGAATCTCATCGTCGCGGCCGATGACCGGATCGAGCTTGCCCTCGCGCGCCACCTCGGTCAGGTCGCGGGCGTACTTCTTCAGCGCGTCGTAGCCTTCCTCGGCCGTTGCGCTTTCCGCAGTGCGGCCCTTGCGCAGGTCGTTGATGGCCTCGTTCAGCGCCTGCGGCGTCGCCTTCGCCTCGCCCAGCGCCTTGGCAGCGGGCGTGCCAGAGGCCATGGCCAGCGCCATCAACAGCCGCTCGGCCGTGACGAAGCTGTCGCCCGCCTTCTCCGCCAGTTTTTCGGCCTGTTCGAAGACGCGCGCCAACTCCGGCGCCATGTAGATCTGGCCTGCCCCCGAACCCTCGACCTTCGGCTGCTTGTCGAGCGAGGCCGTCACATTGGCCAGCGCCAGCTTCGGGTCGCCCCCGGCGCGCTGGATGAGATTGGCGGCCAGGCCTTCCTTGTCGTCCAGAAGAACCTTGAGAAGATGCTCGGGCGTCAGCCGCTGATGTCCGCTGCGCAGCGCCAGGCCCTGGGCGGCCTGCACGAAACCGCGCGAGCGTTCGGTATAGTTTTCGAAATCCATTCTTGTGCCCTCCTCGTCCGCACCCGCATTCGGCATACGGCGACGATGCTCGTGTTTTTCCCCAAGAAATGCCGTGCCCTAACGTAGAGGCACACGGCCCGCGACCGCGTTGATCCAGGTCACCAATTGGATATGGGTAAGGCGGCGGCCGGCACAAGATGTAAGCGACCGCTAATGCACAACTTTATTGTGTTTATTCGATGCCGGGACGGGTGCGGGGCAAAGCGCCCCAGCGCTCCGTCGTGCCGTCGCTGTTTATCTGAAAATCAGGTAGGTGCGCCGCCATTCCGGCGCGGGCCGGATCGCCGGTCTACGAGGCACTGGCCCCATTGCGCGGCTTCTCCGCGTTGCCCTCGGCGTCCTTGCGCTCAGCGTCCTCGCCATCGTCGTCACGACCGTTCTTCGAGGGGCCGCCGGAATCCTGCGAGGCCTGCGATTCGCCGCCGCCGTCCCGATCCGGCTTGCCGCCGTTTGGCCGTCCACGCCGACGGGCCCGCTGCGGTTTGGAGCCGCCATCGCCGCCGCCATCCTGGCCGCTGTCACCGGCGCCCTCGCCGCCAGACTCGCCGCCAGATTCGCCGCCAGACTCGCCGCCAGACTCGCCATCTCCGGAAGCCTCGGCCTGCTGCCGCGGCTTGCGCCCGCGCCCGCGCCCGCGTCCGCGCGCCTGGTTGTCGGGGGCCCGCTCATCCGAACCCCGGTCGTCCGAGCCCCGATCGTCCGAGCCCCGGTCATCCGAACCCTGGTCGTCCGAGCCCCGGTCGTCCGAACCCCTGCCATCACCGCGCTGTTGGTCGGCCCGCTGCTGGTTGGGGCCCTGACCATCACCTTTCCGGCCGCCGCCGTCTCGGTCCTGCGACTGCTCGCGGTTGTCGTCCGGGCGTCCGCCGCCACGGCCGTCGTCATCGCGGCCGTTCGCACCGCGGGACTCGCTCCGCTCGCCGCCCTGATCCCGGTTGCGGTCCTGGTTCCGATCCTCGGAGCCCGGATCCATCGAGTCGTTCAGAATGCGGAAGTAGTGCTCCGCATGCTGGAAGTAGTTTTCCGCCGACACGCGGTCTCCGGACGAATAGGCGTCGCGGGCCAATGACAGGTACTTTTCGTATACCTGGTTGGCGTTGCCGCGGACGCGCACGTCCGGACCGTTGCTGTCGAAGGTCTGATTTTTCAGCGGGACATGGCGCCGGCCAGGCCGCCCCCGGGCCCGCCGCCCACTCGAACCTTGTCTCATGCTTTACTTACGCCGCTAAAAATGAAGTCGATCCTCGCGTTACGGCAAGGCCAACGCTTCGCGTCACACCGCGCCGGCAACCGTTCCAGAACTCAAAAGCGACTAGGGGGATCGCACTGGCGCGACCTGTGCGCGCCACAACGGAACATCGTCGTTCCTTGGGAATAAACCTAGTCGGGAAAGCCGCGCTTTCCAACTGTTTTTTGTGCGTTTCCGCAAAAGTCCCCGAAATCCGCGGCCTTCGCCCGATCAAAGGCCGCCCGTTCCTAGGCATGGCGCAACACCAGTGCGCGTGTCAACCCGGCCAGATCGCATGCAGCTTCGCAGACCCGCAGCTTCGCCGATTCGCCCAGCGCGGTCACGGCCTCCGCCTGTCCGGCGCCCAGCTCGAGGACCGCGATGCCGTCGGGCGCCAGCAGCCGCTTAACACCCGGCAAGAGCCGGCGATAGGCCTTTAATCCCCCGCAGCCCCCGTCCAAGGCAAGGCGCGGGTCATAATTCGCTACGCCCAAATCCAGGTCCTCGAAAGCAGCGCTATCCACATAGGGAGGATTGCTGAGGATTACATCCCAGGCGCAGGAACTTTCCGGCCCCGCCAGCGCGGCGTCCCAGTCCGAGGCCGCGAAGTCCGCACGCGCCGCCAGGCCGAGATCACGGGCGTTTCGTGCCGCCAGCGCAACGGCCCCGGTGCTGAGGTCCACCCCCAGCCCCCGCGCGGCCGGCAGCTCGCTGAGCAACGCCAGCAGCAGGCAGCCGCTGCCGGTGCCGAAATCGAGGACGCGCAGGGCGGCCGCCCGATCGCCGATGTGCCGCAGCGCGGCATCGACGAGCGTCTCGCTGTCCGGCCTCGGATCGAGCGTATCCGGGCCCAGTCGAAACGGCAGGCTCCAGAACTCCCGCAGACCAAGAATGCGCGACAGGGGCTCGCCGCCGACGCGCCGGGCGATCATGCCGTCGAATTCGGCCCCGGCATCGGCGGTGACCGGCATATCGGGATGCGCGAAAAGCCGCTCCTGCGGCTGGCGCAGCGCCGCGGCCAACATCAGCCGCGCCTCCCTGCGCGCATTTTCCACCCCCGCCGCGGCGAGGCGGAGGGCCGCGTCGGTCAGCAGCGCGCCCGCATGCATCGTTTTCGCCGCCGGTGCGCCCATGATCAGCCGACCTCGGCAAGGCGCGCGGCCTCGTCCTCTGCGATCAGCGCGTCGATCACCTCGTCCAGCCCGTCGCCGGCCAGCACGCGGTCGAGCTTGTGCAGCGTCAGGTTTATGCGGTGATCTGTGACCCGGCCCTGCGGAAAATTGTAGGTCCGGATGCGTTCGGAGCGATCGCCGCTGCCGACGAGCCCGCGCCGGAGCTCGGCCTCCTCGGTCGCGCGTTTCGAAACCTCGGCGTCGCGCAGCCGGGCCGCGAGCAGCGACAGCGCGCGGGTCCGGTTCTTGTGCTGCGAGCGCTCGTCCTGACACTCGACGACGATGCCGGTCGGCAGATGCGTCAGACGCACGGCCGAATCGGTCTTGTTGACGTGCTGACCGCCGGCGCCCGATGCGCGATAGGTGTCGACCCGGAGATCGGCCGGGTTGATCGCGACGTCCTCGACATCTGCCGTCTCCGGCAGCACGGCCACGGTGCAGGCGGACGTGTGGATCCGGCCCTGCGTCTCGGTCTTCGGCACGCGCTGGACGCGGTGCGCGCCGGACTCGAATTTGAGCCGGGCATAGGCGCC
>JAWVYK010000116.1:0-8609 GCA_033722755.1 Rhodovibrionaceae bacterium
ACGCCGCCCAGCGAGGTTGCCCGCGTGAAGACCTGCAGCGCGCAGGCCACATCCAGGGCCGCCTGCCGCCCGCCGGCGATGCGCAGCGACAGCATGCCGCCGAAGCCGCCCTGCATTTGCTTGCGGGCGACGGCATGGCCCGGGTGGCTTTCGAGGCCGGGGTAGAGGACGGAGGCGACGGCCGGGTGCCCCTCGAAATGCCGGGCGAGCGCAAGGGCGGTCTGGCTGGCGGTGCGCACCCGCAGATAGAGCGTGCGCATGCCGCGCAGCAGCAGCCACGCCTCGAAAGGTCCGAGGATGCCGCCACCGTATGCGCGCTGCGCCTTGGCGCGCACCCAAAAGGGGTGATCGGCGCGGCGCGCGACCAGGGCGCCGGCAACGATGTCGCTGTGGCCGTTCAGATACTTGGTTGCGGAGTGGAAGACGAAATCCGCACCGTGCTCGATAGGCCGCGTCAGCACCGGCGTCGGCACCGTGGAATCCACCGCGAGAATGGCGCCGTGCGTGCGCGCCACCTGCGCGGCAGCGGCCAGATCGGTCACCTCCCAGGTCGGGTTGGCGGGCGTCTCGACCCAGATCAGCGCTGGCGAGCTCTGCGCGGCGGCGGCTTCGAGAGAGGCGGTGTCGCCGGGCTCGTAGAAGTCCAAGCCGAGACCCCAGGAGCCCGAGAACTCCACCATCCAGTTCCTGAGCGCCCAGTACATGATCTTCGGGAACAGCGCGCGCTCGCCGGGCCGGAGACCCTGCAGCAGGGCCGTGGCCGCGGCCATGCCGGAGGAAAAGACCAGGGCTTCCTCACCGCCCTCCAGGCGCGTCAGGAGCGCCTCGAGCTGCCGGTAGAGCGGATTGTGGTCGCGCGCATAGCTGAACCCGGCCTGGTGCAGCTGGTTGGCCTCGTCGCGGGCATAGGTGGCGGAAATATGGACCGGCGGAGTGATCTCTCCGGTCGCCGGATCGAGCCAATGCAGGCCCTGGGCGCTGAGGCTTTCCGGCTTCAAGTCTGGCTTGCCCGCTTTGCCGCCCATGTCCGCTCTCACCGGCGTTCGTATTGTTTCGCGCCGAAGAGGTTTTCCATCGCCTTCTCGTCGAAGCCTCCCTCCTTGCGCTGGTCGGCCAGCACCTCAACACCGCGCTTGACCGCCGGGCGCTCGGCGATCTCGTCGAACCAGCGCACGAAATTCGGATAGTCGCTGCGCTCCACCCCCTGGCGCTCGGGTGAGCGGGTCCACGGCCACGCCGCGATATCGGCGATGGTGTAGCGTTCGCCCGCCAAGTAGCGGCTTTCAGATACCCGCTTGTCCAGCACCGCGTATAGCCGGTTGGCCTCGTTGCTGTAGCGCTTCATGGCGTAATCGATTTTCTCCGGCGCATACTGCAGGAAGTGATGCGCCTGGCCCAGCATGGGACCAAGGCTGCCCATCTGCCACATCAGCCACTGGATGGTGGTGTAACGCGCCCGCGGTTCCTCCGGCAGGAACTTGCCGTGCTTTTCCGCCAGATAGACCAGGATGGCGCCGGATTCGAACAGCGAGAACGGCTTGCCGTCCGGTCCGTCGTTGTCGACCATCGCCGGCATCTTGTTGTTCGGGCTGATCTTCAGGAATTCCGGGTCGAACTGATCGCCGGCGCCGATGTCGATGGGGTGGACGTCGTACTCCAGGCCCAACTCCTCCAGCATGATATGGACCTTGTGGCCGTTCGGCGTGGGCCAGGTATAGAGATCGATCATCGTTGCATTGCCCCCTTGTTTGAAGACTCGAATGGGCGCCTCGGCCGCGGAGTCATCTCCCGCGCCAGCGCCCTACTCAGGTGGTCCGGGCGGACCCGACTGTCAAAACCGAGGCCCGCATGGCTGCCATACCCTCGCGCAAATTCCGGTGAGCGGCCAAACCGCCTCTACGACGCCAATTGGTCAGGCCCCCAGCTTCTGCCGCAGGATCTTGTTGACGACGCCGGGGTTCGCCTTGCCCTGCGTGGCCTTCATGACCTGGCCGACGAACCAGCCGATGACCTTCTGGTTGCCTTCCTTCACCTGGGCCGCCTGCTCCGGGCTCTTGGCGATGATGTCGTCGATGATGGCCTCCAGCTCTCCAGTGTCGGAGATCTGCTTCAGGCCCTTCTCCTCGACGATCGCGCCGGCGTCCTTGCCGCTTTCCCACATCTCCTCGAAGACCTCCTTGGCGATGCGCCCGGAGATCGTGCCGTCGGAGATGAGGTCGATCAGCCCGCCCAGCTTTCCGGCGTCCACCGGGCTTTCGCTAAGGCCCGCGCCGCTGCGGTTCAACGCTGCGAAGAAATCGCCCATGATCCAGTTGGCCGCCGTTTTCGCGTCGCGGCCCTTTGCGACGGATTCGAAGAAATCCGCGGTTTCCTGATCGGCGACCAGCACGCCGGCATCGTAGGCCGGCAGGCCATAGTCGTCCTGGAAACGCTGCTTCTTGTCGTCCGGCAGTTCCGGCAGGCTGGAGGCAATCTCGTCGATCCAGGCCTGGTCGAGCTCCAGCGGCAGCAGATCAGGATCCGGGAAATAGCGGTAGTCGTGGGCGAATTCCTTGGTCCGCATGGGCCGCGTGACGCCCTGGCGGGAATCGAACAGCCGGGTTTCCTGCTGGACCGTACCGCCCTCTTCGACCAACTCGACCTGCCGGTTCGCCTCGTACTCGATGGCCTGCTGCACGAAGCGGATCGAGTTGACGTTCTTGATCTCGCAGCGCGTGCCGTAGGGCTGGCCGACAGGGCGCACCGAAACGTTGATGTCGCAGCGCATGGAGCCTTCCTCCATGTTGCCGTCGCAGGTGCCCAGATAGCGCAGGATGGCGCGCAGCTTGCGCAGATAGGCGCCGGCTTCCTCGGCCGAGCGCATGTCCGGCTTGGAGACGATCTCCATCAGGCAGACCCCGGCCCGGTTCAGATCGACATAGGTCTTCGACGGGTGCTGGTCGTGCAGCGACTTGCCGGCGTCCTGCTCCATGTGCAGGCGCTCGATGCCGACGGCCTTGGTGCTGCCGTCCGGCATGTCCAGGTAGATCGTCCCCTCGCCGACGATCGGGTGCTCGTACTGCGAGATCTGATAGCCCGCGGGCAGGTCCGCGTAGAAGTAGTTCTTCCGCTCGAAGACCGAATGCTTGTTGATCTGCGCGCGCAGGCCGAGGCCAGTGCGGATCGCCTGCTCGACGCAGAAGCGGTTGAGCACCGGCAGCATGCCGGGCAACGCGGCGTCGACGGGCGAGACCTGGCTGTTGGGCGCTGCACCGAAGGCCGTGGATGCCCCCGAGAAGAGCTTCGCCTGGGAGATCACCTGGGCGTGCACCTCCAGGCCGATGACGACTTCCCACTCGCCCGTGTTGCCTTGAATCATCGACATGGTCCTATCCCCTACCCGCCAGGAACGTAGGCTCCGCGTCGAAGCCGGCAGCCTCTTCCAGCACCCCGGCGGCGCGCAGCACCGTCTCCTCGTCGAAGGGCCGGCCGACGAGCTGCAGGCCCAGCGGCAGCCCCTCCTCGGACAGGCCGGCGGGAATCGAAATCGCCGGCAGGCCGGCCATCGAGGCGGGCACGGTGAAGACGTCGTTCAGATACATGCGGATCGGATCGTCCAGCATCTCGCCCACGGGGAACGCCGCGTTGGGCGCCGTCGGGGTGAGCAGCACGTCCACCTTCTCGTAGGCCTGCGCGAAATCTTCGGCGATGCGCGTGCGCACCTTGCGGGCCTTGTTGTAGTAGGCGTCGTAATACCCGGCGGAGAGCACGTAGGTGCCGATCAGGACGCGGCGCTTGACCTCCTGGCCGAAGCCGGCGGCGCGCGTCGCCTCGTACATCTCGTCCAGGCTGCGCCCCTCTTCGCGCAGGCCGTAGCGCACGCCGTCGTAGCGTGCCAGGTTGGACGACGCCTCCGCGGGGGCGACGATATAGTAGGCCGGCAGGGCGTACTTCGTGGTCGGCAGCGACACATCCACGATCTCCGCCCCGGCGGCCTTCAGCCAGTCGATGCCTTGCTGCCACAAGGCGTCGATCTCGCCCGGCATATCGTCCATGCGGTATTCCTTGGGCACCCCGACCTTGAGGCCCTTGACCTCGCCGGTGAGCGCCTTGGCGTAATCGGGCACCGGGCGGTCCACGCTCGTCGAATCCTTGGGGTCGTGGCCGGCCATGGCCCGCAGCATGATGGCGGCGTCGCGCACCGTTCGTGTCATCGGGCCCGCCTGGTCCAGGGAGGAGGCGAAGGCGACGATGCCCCAGCGCGAGCAGCGCCCGTAGGTCGGCTTCATGCCGACGATGCCGCAGAACGACGCCGGCTGGCGGATGGAGCCGCCGGTGTCCGTGCCGATCGCCGCGGCCGCCGCGTGCGCCGCCACCGCCGAGGCCGAGCCGCCGGACGAGCCGCCGGGCACCATCGGCCGATTGTCGCCGCGTGCCCGCCAGGGGTTTTCCACCGCGCCGTGATAGCTGGTCATGTTCGACGAGCCCATGGCGAATTCGTCCAGATTGGCCTTGCCCAGCATGATGGCGCCGGCCTTCCAGAGGTTCGCGGTGACGGTCGACTCGTAGACCGGCTGATAGCCGTCGAGAATGTGCGAGCCGGCCGTGGTGAGCACGCCCTCGGTACAGAAAAGGTCCTTGATCGCCAGCGGAACCCCTTCCAGCAGGCCCGCATCCCCCTTCTTGCGGCGCCCTTCGGAGGCACGCGCCATGTCGATGGCCTTTTCCGGGGTCTCGGTGATGAAGGCCTTGAGCGGCCTGACCTCTTCGACCGCCGCCAGGTAGGCGCCCGTAAGCTCGCTGGCCGAGAAATCCCCCTTCTCCAGGCCGGCAAGCGCGTCCGAAAGATTGAGGCGGATCAGCTCGCTCATGGCTACTCCACCACCTTGGGCACCACGAAGAAGCCGTGCGAGGTTTCCGGCGCGTTGGCGACGATGTCCTCGGCGCGCTGACCGTCGGTGATTTCATCCTCGCGCAGCGGCAGGCTCATCTCGACGACGCTGGTCATCGGCCGTACGTCTTCGGTATCGAGCTCGGAAAGCTGCTCGACCCATCCGAGGATGTTGGAGAGCTCGCCGGCGAGAGCTTCCTGCTGCGCCTCGTCGACCTCGATGCGCGCCAGTTTCGCAATGCGCGCGACGGTTTCCTTGTCGACCGCCATGAATGCCTCAACTCGGTTGTGGTTTGGATCCGACCCGCCGGGCCGCGGCGGGCTCGGGCGCCGCGCGGGCGGCGGACGCGGCGGAACCTAGCACCGGCGCGGCGACAGTCGCAAGCGGCCCGCTCAGTCGTGCACGAACAGAGCAGATATGCGGTGCTGCCGGCTTCCGCCGTCGGTGGTTTTGTCGTAGGTGATGGTTGCCATGACTTCGCCCTTGGACCCACTGCTTGCGGAATTGCAATCTGGCCAGCGCTTGCTGGGCCTGGACGTGGGCAGCAAGACCGTCGGACTTGCCATTTCCGACCGCGCGCTCGCCGTGGCCTCACCGCTGGAGACCCTGCGCCGCGGCAAGTTCAAGGCGGACGCCGACGCGATCAAGCGCGTATGCGCCGAGCGCAACGTCGGCGCCCTGGTCGTCGGCCTGCCCGTCAATATGGACGGCAGCGAGGGGCCGCGCTGCCAGTCGACCAGGGCCTTCGCGCGTAACCTGCGGGAGATCGGAGGCATCGCCCTTCCCGTGGTCTTCTGGGACGAACGCCTCTCGAGCTCGGCCGTCGAACGTTTCCTCGTCGGGCAGGCGGACATGAGCCGCCAGCGGCGCGGCGAGGTGGTGGACAAGATGGCCGCCGCCTACATCCTGCAGGGCGCGCTCGACGCGCTGCATCACGCCAAGACGCGCGGCGGCTAGCCCATGATTGATGTCGCCCTCGCCATCCTGCCCATTTTCGCGATGATCGGCCTCGGCTACGTCATCCGCGAACGCGGATTCCTCGGCGAGGATTTCTGGCGGCCGGCCGAACGCCTGACCTACTTCGTGCTTTTCCCGATCCTGATCGTCGAGACGCTGGCCGGGGCGGAGCTGGCCGGGCTGACGGTCCTGCCGATGGCCGCGGCGACGATCAGCGCCATCCTGATCATGACGCTCGTCGCCCTGGCCGCGCGAAAGGTGCTGAAACTCGGCGGGCCCGGATTTACGTCGCTGTATCAGGGTGTGGTGCGAATGAACACCTACATCGGCCTGGCCACGGCCGCCGCGCTGTGGAACGCCGCCGGACTGACGCTGGCGGCCATCGCGGTGGCGATCATCGTGCCCACGGTGAACGTGCTGTCAGTGGCCGCGCTGGCGCGCTTTGTGCCGGCCGGAGCGCCGAGCACGACGCAGGTTGCGGGCCGCCTCGCCCGAAATTCCCTGATCCTGGCCTGCCTGATCGGCATCGCGCTGAACCTGGCGGGCATCGGTCTGCCGCCGGTCGCAGCGCCGACGCTCGATATCCTGGGACAGGCGGCATTGCCGCTGGGACTGATGGCGGTCGGCGCGGGCCTCGACTTCCGGGTGATGCGCGAGGCGGCGCATCCCGTCTTCGCCGCCACAGGCCTGCGGCTCCTCGCTATGCCGGCCATCGCCGCTTTGACCTGCTGGGCCTTCGACGTCCAGGGCCTGACGGCGGCCGTCGTTATCCTGTTCAGCGCCACGCCGACGGCGACCTCCGCCTACATCCTGGCCCGGCAGCTGGGCGGCGATGCAGGCATGATGGCGGGAATCACGACACTGCAGACGGCCGCGGCGCTGGTGACGCTGCCGCTCGTGCTCACTCTGGCGACGTAGAACCGGCCCCATGTCACAGACCCTCGTCGCCATACTGCCGGTCTTCCTGGTCATCGCGCTCGGCAACATTTTCCGCCGGACCGGCTTCCTGCCGATGGAGTTCTGGGCGGCCGTCAATCGCCTCACCTTCAACGTGCTGGTCCCGGCGCTGCTGATCTCCGGCCTGTCGCGGGCGGACCTGGCCGGCACCAATATCGGCCCGATGCTGGTGGCGGTGACGGTGCCGATGCTGGGATTGGCCGGCCTGCTCTGGGTCTTGCGGCCGGCCATGCCCGTGAGCGGGCCGGCGTTCACGTCCGTCTACCAGTCGGTCATCCGCCCGAATGCTTATATCGCCTTCGCCGTGGCTCTCTCCCTCTATGGACAGACCGGCCTGTCAGCGGTGGCGCTGGCGCTGGCGCCGACGGTGCCGCTGGTCAATCTCTTCTCCACCGCCGTGCTCGCGCGTCACGGCAGCGTTCCCGCCGGCGGCTCTTCCATCATCCGGCAGGTGGCGCGCAACCCGCTGGTCCTGGCCTCTCTCTTCGGCATCGGTTTGCAGCTGGCCGGCCTGCGCCTTCCGCCCATCGTCGACGAGACGGTCGCCATCGCCGGACAGGCGGCCCTGCCGCTGGCGCTGCTGAGCGTCGGCGCGGGCCTGCGGATCAAGGCCGCGCTCGCCGCCGGCCGCGCCGTCCTGGGCGCGAGCGCGCTGCGCCTGCTGCTGATGCCGCTGCTGACCGCCGCCGTGGCCTACGCCATAGGGCTGGAGGGCATGCCGCTCTTTATCGCCATCCTGTTCAACGGCGTGCCGGCGGCCACGGTCTCCTATGTCATGGCGCGAGAGATGGGCGGCGACGCGCCCTTGATGGCCGGCATCATCACCGTGCAGACAGCGCTGTCCATGCTCACGCTTCCCGTCCTTCTGGCGCTGCTGGCTTGACGGGACGCCCACCCGCGGGACAAACATCCATCGCCGCGACATCATCATCCGCGACCTTCGGAGCCAGCCCATGACCGCACCGCTCACCGGCCTTCGCGTCTTCGACCTGACCCGCATCCTGGCCGGTCCGACGGCCACGCAGCTTCTGGGGGACCTGGGCGCCGACATCATCAAGATCGAGCGACCCGGCCAAGGCGACGACACCCGCAAGTGGGGCCCGCCCTATGTGAAGGACGCCGCCGGCGAGGACACGAGCGAGAGCGCCTACTACCTCTGCGCCAATCGCAACAAGCGCTCCGTCACCATCGACATCGCCGCGCCGGAAGGTCAGGCGCTGGCCCGGCGACTGATCGGCGAATGCGACATCCTGGTGGAGAACTTCAAGGCCGGCGGGTTGAAGAAGTACGGCCTGTCATACGCTGATCTAAAGGATGAGTTTCCGCATATAATCTATTGTTCGATAACCGGTTTCGGGCAAACGGGTCCTTACGCCTCGCGGGCCGGCTACGACTATCTGGCGCAAGGCCTGGGCGGCATGATGAGCCTGACGGGCGAGCCCGACGGAGAGCCCATGAAGGTGGGTGTGGGCATCGCCGATGTGATGTGCGGCATGTACGGCGTGGCCGCGATCCTGTCTGCCCTGCACCACCGCCACAAGACCGGCCAGGGCCAGCACATCGACATGGCGCTCTTGGATTCGCAGGTCGGCTGGCTGGTCAACGAGGGGACCAACTACCTGGTCTCCGGCGAGGTGCCGAAGCGCCGCGGCAACGAACATCCCAACATCGTGCCCTACAAGGTGCTGCCGGCCAGCGACGGGCCGTTCATCCTGGCCGTGGGCAACGACGCGCAGTTCCGCCGCTTCTGCGAGTTCGCCGGCGCGCCGGAGTTGGCCGAGGACCCGCGCTTCACCACCAACGCGCTGCGCGTGCGCAACCGCG